>JAGUZM010000163.1 GCA_020060805.1 Deltaproteobacteria bacterium
AGACCCGCGTCGATTACGCGCCATCGACCAAGTTCTACCTGCAGGACAAGCAGGCCGGCAAACCCTGGATCACCCGGCTCCCGTTTCCGGTGCATGTGGTGGAAAAGGTGAGCATGTCTGACAAGTGGCGCAACACCAGCTTCACGACGACTTACAGCTACCACCACGGCTATTTCGACGGGATCGAGCGGGAGTTTCGGGGATTCGGCCGGGTCGAACAGATCGATGTCGAGGACTACGGAACCTTTGCGAAGGGGAATGTTGCGAGCCCATATATAACGGAGTGCAAGGAACTATACCAACCCCCGGTCAAGACCGTTACCTGGCATCATACAGGCGCATTTCTCGACAGGCACCGTATCCTCTCGCCATTTGAACACGAGTATTTCCCCCATTGGTTCGAAGAACAGCGGCCAAACGAAACAAACGTACTCGGCCGTTTCAGGGAGAACATACTGCCGGAGCCTGAACTCGAGGCAGAGGAGCTTACAGACGAGGAGTGGCGGGAGGCCTTGCGGGCATGCAAGGGCATGCAGCTCAGGCAGGAGGTGTACGAAATCGATGTCGATGCGTTGCAGCGCGGCAAACATTTGCCGGTAAAGCTCTTCACCGCGGCCTATCACAATTGCCGCATCCGAAGACTGCAGCCCAGGTCGGATAACCGGCACGCCGTGTTCCTCGTTGCCGAAAGCGAAGCCGTCACTTACCACTATGAGTTGGATTTAAGACCGGCAACAGTTCGCCCCGACCCGCGCATCGCCCACACGCTGAATCTGCAATATGACGAATACGCCAATGTCCTTCAAACCGTCGCAGTGGTGTATCCGCGGCAGGGCAAGCTCGAGGACGATCCCAAACAGGCCGAGGAAATTGCAGACTCGCTCCCCCTCATCCACCAGGTTCAGGAAGAGCTGCATCTTGCCTATACCGAGACCCGCTACACGGATGATTTCGGGAGCCGGCCCGACGATGAGGAACTCTCCCGGGACAACCACCGCCTGCGTGTTCCCTGCGAGATTCTGACTTACGAACTCACCGGAATCCGACCGGAAGATTCCGACGACCTTGTCAGCCCCGATCCACGAGACAATCTCTATTTCACCCTCGATGAGCTGAGACGTTTCCGCCTGAGCCTGGTCCACCAAGGAGCCGGCGAGCCTGTAACGGACATCGCCTATTGGCAGCAGCCGGATCGAAACAAGGCCGGGAAGCGGCTGGTCGAACATATGCGGATGCTCTATTTCAAGGATGACGAGTCAACCCTGGAAAAGCCTTTACCACTGGGACAATTGGGGCGCCTGGGGCTCCCCTTTGAAACTTACAGACTGGCGCTCACCAATGAGCTATTGGGTTCCATTTTTGTTGATGACACAGGCAACCGTATGCTCGACCTGCCTGCAGGGGAAGCAGGCACCGCCCGTCGTACATTGGACACTGCAGGCATCAGCGGGTATCTCAGTGGCCAATTGCTCGAAGACCGTTTTTTGGAAGCGGATCCTTCCCGGTTCACCCAGATCAATACCGCCGGCCAATACTGGGTTCGCTCCGGCATCGCCGGCTTCGAGCCGGATGCGGCTCAGCACTTCTATCTGCCCGAACGGCATACCGACTCTTTTGGCAACGTCACCACACTCGAATACGACGATCGCGCCCTTTTCATCAAATCCAGTACGGATCCCCTGAACAACAGGACTGAAGTCACCGCATTTGACTACCGCGTCCTTGCACCGGCCGAAATGAAGGACCTGAACGACAATTATTCCGCTGTAGCTTTCGACGTCCTCGGCCTGCCCGTCGCCTCCGCGGTGATGGGGAAGAATCGTACCGAGTCAGGCGACAGCCTGACAGAACTTCGCCCGGAGCTGTCCACGAAAGAGGTCTCCCAATTCCTGACCCAATCTTACGAGTCTACAGTCCTCTTGGACTGGCTCGATACCGCCACCGCCCGTTTCGTCTACGATCTGGGCGAGGCACTGGACCATGGGAGAATCACCTACTGCCATCGTCCGGCCAGCGCTTGCTCGATCATGCGTGAAAAGCATGTCAACCAGCTTCAGGCAGGAGATGGAGAAATACAGGCAGCGGTTGAATACTCGGACGGCATGGGCGCGGTTCTTGTCAAGAAGGGCCAGGCCGAGCCGGCTGAAGGCAGCAGCGCGCTGCGCTGGATCGCGACCGGCAAGACGATTCTCAACAACAAAGGCAAGCCGGTCAAACAGTATGAACCCTACTTCAGTGAAACCGAACATCGCTTCGACCCGACGGAGGCAGCGCGCGAGGTGGGCGTTACTCCGGTCATGTACTACGATGCCGTGGGAAGACTCATCCGCACCGAATTGCCTGACGGATCATTCAGTCGTGTCGAGTTCTCACCATGGCATGTCGCCAGATATGATTCCAACGATACCGTCGCCGAAAGCCGGTGGTATATAGACAGGGGATCACCGGCCCCAGAGAGCTCCATGCCCCCGGATGCAGAAGCCCGTGCAGCCTGGCTTGCGGCGCAACATGCGGATACTCCCTCGATGACGATCCTGGATAGCCTGGGCCGGGAGGTCGTGGCCATTTCCCATAACCGGATTAAGGGCCCCAATGGAGTCCATGATTTCGGAGGAGAAAATTTCAAGGACGTGAAATACCTCACCTTCACCAGGCTCGATGCCGAAGGCAAACCGCTCTGGATACGGGATGCGCACGGTAATCTGGTCATGCAGTACATCACGCCGGCCAAGGCAAACAACGATTCGAGCAATGCCGTGCCCGCCGGCAGCATCCCCTCCTACGACATTGCCGGCAACCTTCTCTTTCAACACAGCATGGATGCCGGCGACCGTTGGATGATCCCAGACGCGGCAGGAAAGCCCATGCTGGCATGGGATATCAATGAGATACCGCACGGCAATTCTGTCAGTCGTGAGTTGCGTACCCATTCAACCAGTTACGACCCCCTCCATCGACCCACGGCGCAATGGCTTGTCGTCAACGGACAGCCTCCCATCATGGCTGAGCGTTATGAATATCAGGACGCTCGACCGGACGACCGAAACAACCTCAATGGACATTTGATTCGCCACTATGACCCAAGCGGCATGATCGAAACGGTTCGTCGCGACTTCAAGGGCAACGTGCTGCAGGTACAGCGAACGCTGAACAACCTCCCAAGGCAACCCGTCATCGACTGGCGGAACAACCCAACCGCCTCTCTTGACGAAGAAACCTACATCCAACTCACCGAGTACGATGCCCTGAACCGCATGACGCGGCTGTACAACTGGCACCGGGATGTCACGACCACGAATATGGGTGAAGAGCTGCCGACACCCGGTGTGAGTGACCGCGTTGCCATCTACGAACCGAGTTACAACCAAAGAGGTCTGCTCGTCTCCGAACAGCTGCACGTGCGCGCCGGGAAGAGCGCCGATGCTGCCGGCCGTGCAGTGCCGAACGTAACCGGCGCCCGGAGCCACCTGACCATCGCGCAGATAACCTATAACGAAAAGGGCCAGAAGGTGTCTCTGCGCCTTGGCAATGGAACGCTGACCCAGTACGAATACGACGACAAGACCTTTCGACTCAAACAGCTTCGGACAACTCGCCCATCCGATCCGAGCGATTTCCCTCGGCGTCGCTCAAACCTGTCGGATCAGCGCATTGTCCAGCAATTGCTCTATACCTACGATCCTGTCGGCAATATCACGGAGGTTGAAGACCAGGCGTACAGACCGGTCTTTTTTCAAAACGCCATCGTCGAACCAAGAAGCCTCTACGAATATGACGCCCTCTATCGGATCACCTCCGCGAAGGGCCGCGAGAACGGTGCTTTGAACGGGCCACCAACTCATTTCGAGGGTATGGCCCCAAAGGTTATATTTCCCGTCACCGATCCAAATGCACTGCGTACGTACACTCAGACATACGCCTATGATGAAGTAGGCAACATCGTACAAATGCATCACCAGGCCGGACATGGCACCTGGACTCGCGATTACGCTTATGCGTTTGACGATCCCGATCAGGCGCCCTGCAATCGTCTATGGCAAACCTGGACCGGCGGCGACCGCGCGCAGGCCACCACATACGGCCATGATGCCCATGGCAACATGCTCAATCTGGCGAATACAGATCCCCGCTTTTACCTGAAATGGGATCACCGCGACATGATACGGGAGATCGATCTTGGCGGCGGCGGTACGGCCTACTACCAGTATGCCGCGAGCAAGCAACGCACGCGCAAGCGGATCGTGAAGAACGGCACTGGTTATTGGGATCGGATCTACCTCGGAGGGCTTGAGGTATACCGTGAGTACAGCGGTGGCAAGCTTGTGAAACGGGTTGAATCCATTCATCTGTTGGATGGCGCCCAGCGATTGCTGTTGGTAGAGGATGTTTACCGGCTTGGCGATCACGGTTCTGAGACCGATCTGCTCTTCCGCTACCAGTACGGTAACCATCTCGGATCTGCGGTCTTGGAATTGAACGAGCAGGCCAAGATAATTTCATACGAGGAATATCATCCCTACGGCACATCAGCCTATCAGGCGGTGAATGCTAATATCAGGGCACAGGTGAAGAGATATAGGTATACAGGGAAAGAGCGGGATGAAGAGAGTGGGCTGTATTACCATGGGGCGAGGTACTATGCGCCATGGGTGGCGAGATGGTTGAGTCTGGACCCAGCTGGCATCGAGAAAGGTTATCATCCCTTCGATTATGCCGACAGTAATCCGATCCGCTTGAGTGACAAAATGGGTGCAACGCCTGCCGATGAAGTCAATCCAAACAAGAACGTTAAACCACCAGCGGACATAGATGATCTAAAACCGCACAAGAAACAAGGCCACAGGAGAGGAAATACTTTGAGATCCGAGCATCCGATTCCTGAGGCGCAGTTAAGAGAGGACATATCCAGAACTTCAGGCGATGCTGAATATGCCAGACGGGAATCCCGAAAGATATACCCAAAAACAGAAACTCTCATAGAAGAAAAGCTGGTCTCTGACATTAAAGATCCCGCTGACAATAGCGCAACCGCCGAATTGAAAAAAAAGTCCCGTATAGATCGTGTGAAAGATATTTTGAGGCCAAGTAGAGAACGATGGGAGCAGGCGGCGCGTAAAGCGAAATCCAGAACATCATTTGCGAAAAGAACTGAAGCATATACTAAGCAAGGGCTTGAGTATTTCCGACGCCTTGTACGTGCAGACACTTACAAGAGAATGGGTGATGACATTAAAAGGCTGCAAGGGCCCAAATCTGGCGTAGCTTCCAGACGGACTATGGGAAAAACCCATCCTCGGGGCTTTATTAACCTTAAGGTTCCAGTGGCAATGATCGGTATTGTGATTGCGGCGAAGGAAGTCCAGAAAAATGTAAGAGAAGAAAACTATCTAGCTGCGGGAGCAATTACCGGCCTAACCGCTTTGAGCTTTACTTCCGCAGCCCCTCTTGTTGCAGCAGCCGGTGTCATTTCTAAATACTACACGGACCCAACTATTGAGCGAAGATCATTTTCTGCTGGTGATTGGGTCCAAAGAACCACCGGGAGTGCAATTGCAGGTGGAGTATCCTCCGCTACCGTTGCGGTTGCATTATCGATCTACGAGACAGGAGTTGATATGATTCAGAGCGTGCGGAACATATTCACGGATTGGTAATAACTGTAACAAAAGATAACGGCGTAATCTCCCGTTTCCTGCAGTTGACCGACAATGCGGTAAGACCTCTTGAAGGTATTCTTTAAGGCCAGGTCAATAGAGGAGAGCAAATGAAGAGAATCGTTTTTCCCCTAAGGCTGCGGATGAAGCGCAGCCAAGTGGCGGATCTCCATCAAGCGCTGACGTTCATCGGCCTGCAGATCGCCGGTGTGGAAAGGGATAACCGGCGTTTCGGCGCGTCCACCCGCGAAGCGGTGCGCAGGTTCCAGGCCGACCATCAACTGCCTGTGACAGGCATTGTGGGTGAGGCTACAGCCCGGGCGCTGAACGGCGTGTTAGCCGACCGCGGCGCGCTGGATGAAGAGGTCACCCGGGTTATCCGGGGCGACGCGCCCCGGGAGCTTCGCCCTGACCTGGAGCTGCCTGCCGTGCCGATCACGCTGAGGGCTCTGAATCTGCTGAAACCGGGGGCCGCAGGCCAGCCGGCTTCTCTGGGCGACCTGCTGGACACCCTGCCGGATGAAGAACGTCTCCACGACACAGAGCGGACCGCCTTCGCCATCCGCTACGGAAAAAACGGCCCTGGTGCGTCCTTGTGGGATGACGCGCAGGCGAACGGCTATGCGGCCAGGATTCCAGCGCTGAAGCGCACACTGGCCTTGAGCGAGATTGCCCACGGGCACAAGCCGCTCGTCGCAGCCCTTCAAGAGAGGCGCGACCCCGGCGAGCCTGAGTCGGTCATCTACCTGGCCAGACTCTCCCGCCTCGACTGGCTCGAGCTGGCTCTTACCCACGGTGCCCCGCCGAACGGCCGGGCAACTCCTGCAGACTTCGCTCTCCAGCTGGAAAGCACCGTCGAACAGCGCTTTCCGACCGACGTCTTCCAAGAGCGTCTCGCTTCCGGTGACATTCGCATAAAGGACTTCCCCACCCGGCAAGTGGTGAAGCTGTTTTCCGATCACAAGGACTTCAACCTGCGCGAGGAGAGAGCAGACGATTTTCTGGAACGGATCGGTGCGAAAACCCCAACTCTGAGCGCTGCATTGAGAAAGGTCCAGCGCGTGCTCCCCCTGGCGGGCGATCTACGGACCTGCGCCGCGCTGCTGAATGCGGGATTCGATTCGGCTTACTCCATTGCCCGCACGGGAGTCGGCGTGCTCGCGACGAGCTTGGCCGGCGAACTGACCGTGGCGCAGGCGAGGGAACTCCATGCAGCTGCCCGCGACAAGATTGCGGCCTCGCTGGCTATCGTTGCCCGGTGCTCGCCGCGCTTCAATCCGCACGCGATCGAAGCGATTCCCTATTACAGGCCGAGCGCGGCATTTCTGGACAAGTATCCGAACCTGCGAAACCTGTTCGGAGATCTCGATTACTGCACCTGCAGCCATTGCGAGTCGGTGCTCGGGCCGGCGGCGTATCTGACGGACTTGTTGCATCTCCTGGAATCGTCCGGTCGGTCGGCTTTCATTCCGGGCGGAAATTCGATCCCGACATCCCTTCCTTTCATGGCGCTCCATACCCGTCGCCCCGACCTTGCGAATCTGTTACTCACTTGTGAAAACACCAATACCGAACTTCCATATATCGACCTGGTGCTGGAGGTATTAGAGAACCAGGTTGCGTTGCCGGACTATTTCAGAGTGACGACGCAGGATTCAGAAGAGATCCCGGCAGCACTTGACCGTGGCGAACTCCCTGATCCAATTCGTAATGCGCTTGCGAAGACAGCCGTGACGATCGGTGCCAAGCCTGAGGTCACGCGGATCGGCCTTTCGCAGCTCCCCCTGGAAATATTCAGAACCGCAATCCCGGGAATGCCGGAGGCGCCATTCCAATGCCTTGTTCCGACGTCGTCATTCGTACCGCTCAAGGTCGCTGACGGTGCTCGAGAGTGGATCGTGATGTTCGTTCCAAAGGGTCTTTGGAGAGCGGCTGCAGCAGAGGCGCACAAACTCGTCAAAGACTTGGGAGACACGACAGTGGATGAATTCGAGTCATCGCTGTCGCGAGGCGAGTTGCCCGCCGGCATGCTCGAGTCCGGGACCAATGGATGGGTACCGTGTTCCACGCAGGTGAAGCACCTCGGCGCTTCAAAAGAATCCGACGACAAACCCCGATTTACCGCCTATGAAGTGAGCATTTCACTCGGCCTCGATCTTATGACGTTTACTGTCGGACATACCCTTCACGTGAGATACCTACGACCGGACGATGGTGCTGAAATCCGGACGAAGACGGTTCCAAAGCAGCATCAAAAGGTTGTCCTTGCCTGGCTGAGAGGCGAGCTTCCGGACAGATTGAATCGGCACGTGTTGGACTTGCTGGAGATCCCGACCCATCCATGGAAGATCACCCATCCGGAACCCGGTCGATGCGCCCTACGATACGAAGTCCCCAATTTCACGTTGGCGGTTTCTGATGCATTGCTTGGTGTGCTCTCTCTCACCTACCGCAGTTCTTCTGTCCAGACCGACCTGGAGGCAGTCCCTGAGAACCGCAGTCCGGCGGCCTACGAAGTGCTTCGCAAGACCGTTTTTCCGTGGACGCTGCCGTTCGATCTATGGACCGAGGAGGTTCGCGCCTATCTGACGGAGCTGGGCGTACCTCGCCACAAACTCATGGAAGTCGCCGGACTGGAAGCCGGATCGAACAGCTATGCCCGTGAAGTTCTGGGGCTCACGGCATCGGATAGAGAGCCAATGGAGGCCGATCCTTGGAGAGTCTGGGACCTCAAACAGAGCGGCAACTCGGTCAAGGATTTGCTCGGTCAAGCGCATAGCGGGAGCTGGACGGAGGTGCTGCGGAGCGTATCCGTCCTTCTTGAACGATCCGGCCTGTCCTTCCGCGAACTGCTGGACGTCCGTCAGACGGGCTGCGGAACGGTGTCCTGGTCGCACATCGCTCCAAAAGGTGAGTGCCACCCGGCCAAGATGACATGGGCGGACATCGACGAGACGCAGCTCGCCTGGATACACGCATTTACCCGCCTCTGGCGAAAGAGCGGATGGTCCATGCGTGACTTGAGTTGCGGCCTGGCCGCAGTGGGGCAGCATCCGAAAGATGTGCTGGACTCGCCACAACGGATGTCGTTGATCGGCCGTCTTCATAGCAGACTGAACCAACCCATCTTGTATGTCGCCGCCATGCTCGGGCACATCGAGATCAAATCCTGGGTGGATCATACGAAGGAGGGCGAGCCGAGCTGCGCCTCCTGTTACGACAGTGTCTTCCAACGCAGTGCGCTACGCCTCAGCGAGGGATTCACGCAGTTCGCCGTTAACGTCGAGTCGGGCGAACTCGCATATCTCGAACCAGGGCCGTCGACGCCCGAGCCGGAACGGAAACCTTTGACCGATAAGTCGCACTTCCTGGCGGCCTCGCTGGGAATCACGCCAGATCATGTCAAACAGCTGGTTCTCGGCTTGAATCTCCCGGACGAGTTGGCAGTCGGCAACCTGACCACGTTACTCGGCGCCGTTGCCTTCTGCCGAGGCCTTCGGCTGTCCATTGAAGACTTCGTACGGTGGACGGCGTTCCTGGGAAATCCCTTTGACGCCGTCGAGGTTGAGCAGCGGGCGAAGGCGTTACTCGCATTTGCCGGCGACGTCGAGTTTGCAAGGGGAGTGAACGCATCGCTTGACGAGCTCGACTACATTTTACGCCACGACTTGGAGGGAGAGTTTGCGGACGCCGACACACGTATGCTCGACGCTTTGTGCGACATCCGGAGCGCATTGCAGAATGGGCCTGTTCTCGGCGACCTCAGCACCGGGAACCTGGTGACACAGCTCAGGAAACTGGGGGCCGGCGAGAGCCTGCTGGCGGCCATTTCGGGCGAAGCGGCCCTGCCGTCCGTCCTCAGGGCCGAGGTGCCCATCGAGGTGGAGCCGGAGCTTTCCTCCGAGCTCCTCGGCAAATTCTATCTGCGGAAGAGCGACACCGATTCCAAGGTCTGGTTGGGCTGCCGTGGAGTGGTCGAAGATCACGACTTCGTTCAGCTTTCAGCGACTCTTCAGCCGGAGGGGGCGCCGATTACCGACGCACTGGCAACGCGTTATCGGTTCATACGCCAAGTTCTGCCTTCGCAACTGCTCTATCTCGTCAAGAAGAATGGTGCGTCCGCGGCTCCGGCCTTTCCATGCATGGAGATCGCACTCGCGAGCGATTCGGTTCAGTCGCTGCCTGAAGACCTGCGTTCCGTTTTTTCTCTGCAGAGGGAGGACAGCAGACGCACGCTAAGGTTGACGGGGGTCCTGACCCAGGCGCAGTGCGACACGCTCGCGACGCTGCTGCCCGACCTCAAGCCCGACGAGATCGAAGCGCTGAAGAAGCAGTCCGACGATGTGATGAAGACAGGCATTCGTTTCCTGGATGAGGCCGGGGCGGATGACCTGACGGTCCGGACCGGTGCGGCGATTCAAGATGCGCTGTTGAAGCTCGTGCCTTTCCTGGAGGCCGATCTGCTGGTGTCACAGGTAAGCACGAAGCTCAGTCTGGAGTCGGAGACGGTGAGACGGTTACTGGACATGGTCCAGCTGCCGTCGGCACCCGAGAGAGCCGCACGGGATTTTCTCACCGACCCCATCCTGCTTGCCCTGGATTCTTCAGAGAAGATCGACACCGCTCGATACCCGGAGCCGGTGCAGGTTCTCTTCCGGCTGGACAAGGCGGCGCGCATCCTGCGAAGAAACCGCATGACCGTCCAGCAGCTCGATTGGCTCGATGGAGATTCGTTTGCGGTCCTCTCCTTCAATGATCTTCCGGTGTGCGCGGGATCAGCCGGTCTCTTCCACCGTTGGCGGGCGCTGATCCAACTCATGCGGTTCAGAGACACCGTGGCGGGCGGGCCGGCTGGCGTACAAGCGATTTCGGACCTGCTCGTGAAGACCGCCGCACCTCCGCCGGATGCTGAGTGGTCTGTGGAGCGGGCGGCCTCCATCTTCGAGAACGGTTATGGGCTCGAACAAACCACCATCGAAAAGGCATGCCGACTCTTGAATGTTCGGACACGTGATCACTTCCGCAGTCCGGAGCGGTTGTTGCAGCTCATCGGACTTCTCCACCTGCTGCAGTTGCTAGGCACGACCGTCGAAGTGATCGAGAGTCTGGTCTCCGAAGCCCCTGACTGTGCCGCCGCGATGGCGGCCCGAAAGCTGTTCATGGCCCAGTTCGACCCCGAAACCCTGCCCAAACGGCTTCAGCCGATCTCCGACAAGCTGCGGATCCGCCAGCGTGACGCGCTGGTGAGCTATCTCAGGTGGCGCGACCGGCTCCCGGATGACAATGCCCTGCTCGATTACTACCTGATCGACGTGAAGATGGGGCCCTGCATGCGCACCTCGCGCATCAAGCAGGCCATCAGTTCGGTGCAGATGTTCATCCAGCGCTGCATGCTGAACCTGGAGAAAGACGCGCCGATGAAGGTTCTGCCGAGCGATATCGATGCCACACAGTGGCGATGGATGAAGAACTACCGCGTCTGGGAAGCCAATCGCAAGATATTCCTGTATCCGGAGAACTGGATCGAGCCGGACTTGCGCGACGACAAGACGGAAGTATTCCGGGCTCTGGAGTCCGACCTGATGCAGGAGAACCTGGATTACGACGCTTGTCTTGAAGCTTTCCGAGGCTACCTTCAAAGAGGGGCGGAGACCGCGCGATTGACAGTCGTGGCGATGTGGCAAGAGCCTCCGGGTGAGCGGCAGCAGTCAGGCCGGCAAAAGACCTCGGGAAAGGTCATCCAGATTCTGGCTCGCGATGATGGCGCCCCTTATCACTATTATTACCGGCAGCTGACGATGCGGGGGCCGACGCCGGCTTGGACACCTTGGGAAAGCATCGATGGCTCGATGGACAGCGAACACGTCTTCATATTCAGGCTCGCGGGGTTCATTCATATTGCCTACCTGGAGATCGTCCCGGACACCAGCGGCACCGATTGGAAAGTGGAACTGGTCGTTCGCCGCAAGACCAGCAAAGGATGGTCCGCTGGAAGCAGATCCAGGCAAAAGTTCTCGGTGCCCATGGTGCCGAACGCAGACGCCGGCAGAAGTTTCGTCTTCGTGGTGAATCCCAGAGATTCCGGAGAGGCTGTTTCCATCGCCTGTCATACGTTAGAGCGGCCGCCCGAAATAGTAGCGAGTGCAGCAGCGGGTGAGCCTGCTGTGGTTTCAGCGCGCGGCACCTTGGCTCTCGCCATCCATGACATCATCGATTTCGAGAAATTGAAGGAACGTTGGAATGCCGGTAAATTCGCCGCGCGAAAAAATGACACCAATGACGCCAACCTCACAGCCGACGAGTGGTTTTTTTATCGCGCGCTCATGCCGGACACAAGAGAAGCGCTGACCAACAACTCTGATAAGCTGACCGGATTGATCCTGAGAGATCTTAACTCGATTATTCGAAATGCGGACCTTTGGAAGGAGGGTTCGCTCAAGAACCTTCTTGGGGATGAAACCCTACGGTTTGGTACGTATTCGTTCAGTAGCGAAACCAATCTCATGTTCATCAATCGGCTGGTCCTTCGGGATGTTTACCCGGGCATCATCGGGTTCGACATGGCGCAAAGCCTAGGTGGTGGGGTGCGTGCTCTTGCCAGATTCACTGATGCCTGTGGGATCACCTTCTACAAAAGGATTACCGATGCCAAGATAACAGCCACGATACTTGGATCTGTGGCCGATCACCCTTATTCAGGGATCAAAACCCGTGATGACGGCATTCTTGAGTTCGAAGATTGTGAGATATCCAAACAATTCTCAGTCACTTGTGTCTTCCTCAACGAAACCGCTGACAAGGGACAAGTGGATCAGCTGGTACTATCGGCAACGGCTTACGGTTCTACCAAGGCCGCGGTCTTTACGAACATTGAGCCTTCCATGAAGCGTGGATACTTGCGGCACGATCTGGTGTTTGATCTTGCTGACCCCGGAATCCAACAAGGAAAGCCTTATGCAAAGAAGCAGGGAAATGGCAAGCTGGCTTTTTTCTGCAAAGGGCATTACCTGATCGGCGAGGACCTCTCGATCAACTGGTACGCCCCTTCAGAACCGTCCTCTGTCTCACCGCCCGACGGCTATGACCTCGTGGGGTCGCGACTGCTCTGCAGTAAGCACGACGAGGCAGCGGACGTCGGCCAGGAAGACGCCCCGGCGTGCAAGGGCTACCTGACCAGCGCATCGGGCCGGCACCTGCTGACACGCTGTCAGCCGATTCCCTGGCATGAACAATCGATCGTGCTGCCGCCGGTGACAGCTTATCGGGACAGGGAGTTCTGTCTCTATTTTCTGAAGGAGGAAACCCAGGGTGGCAGCGGCCGGCCCTGGGTAATTCCCGAAGGACAGAGTTGGATCTTCACCGGATTACGCCAAATGAAGCAGCAGGATGATACGAGCGTATCGCTGGAATCGCTCCCTACCGAGCGCTACCAGGCAGATGACAAGCTGGCAGGCAAGGTGATGATTCCGCTGGACGAAACGTCAGGTGTCCTGGACCTGACCAAGTCCGTCAGAACGCTAAGTGTCTCATTTGAAAGCGGTCGGCCTGCCGGTGTCTATGACTGGGAGATGTTTTTTCACGCCCCTCTCCTGATGGCCACCCAGTTGAGCGCCGTGCAGCGCTTCGAAGACGCACAACGCTGGTTCCATACCATTTTCGATCCCACCACGGATGCCGTCGGGCCCGAATCAGTCCGCTATTGGCGTCTTCCGCCTTTCAGGAGAGATGGAAAGTCCATCGAGACACTGCTGTCAGAGCTCGCGACAGGCAGTTCAGACGTCACCGGCGCGATTGAAGAATGGAAAAGCAATCCATTCAATCCGCACTCGATCGCCCGCTCCCGCATCCGCGCCTACCAGTGGACGGTCGTCATCAGGTACATCGAGAACCTGATCGCCTGGGGCGACCAGTTGTTCCGGCGGGAGACGATCGAATCGATCAACGAGGCCACGCAACTCTATGTGCTCGCCGCGCGCATCCTGGGACCACGGCCTGCATCCGTTCCACGCTGCAGGGCCGCGTCTGGCAGCTATCTGGAATTGGCGCACCTTCAGGACAGCGCTCTTGACGACTTCTCGAACGCCATCGTTGCATTGGAGGACGCCGGGGTCGGCGCTGCTTTCGGCTCTGAGCCGCCGATCTCGAACCACCGGCCCGATATCCCCATCGGCCTGTATTTCTGCGTACCGCCCAACAGCGGTATCGAGGCGTTATGGGACAAGGTCGAAGAGCGTCTGTTCAATATTCGGCATTGCCGGAACATCGAAGGCATCGAGCGTCCGTTGCCTCTGTTTGAGCCGCCGATCGACCCGGCGCTGCTCGTCAAGGCTACGGCGGCGGGGTTGGATATCAGTGCGGTCCTGGCCGATCTTGCGGCGCCGCTTCCGCTCTACCGCTTCAACGTGATGCTGCAGAAGGCCGCCGAGGTCTGCGGGGAGCTCAAATCTCTGGGCGCAGCCTTGCTGGCAGCCCAGGAAAAGAACGACGCAGAGGCCTTGTCGCTGTTGCGTTCCACGCACGAGATTGAACTGCTGCGCCTGAATGCGGAGATCCGAAAGCAGCAGATCGAGGAAGCCGAGCTCCATCTCGATGCGCTGAAGGAGTCGCGCAAGACGGCGGAGGTGCGCTACCAATATTTCCAGCAACTGCTCGGACGAAGTGAGATCACCCTGCCTCAGCCGGGCAGCGCCCTGAGCCTCGAAACGGTACCTTTGAGCCTGGCGAAATCCGGGCTCGATTCCGAAGCAGCCGGGCTGGGCATCAGCCAGACCGAATCGGCGCAGCTTTCGCTGCTGCGGTCCGGACAGCAGACGGCGCTTGCCAGCGGCGTCGCAAGCACGACGGCGGGCGTCTTGCTTGCGATCGGCGGTGCCCTGAGCGCCATGCCGCGAGGCAGCAGCCCAGGGCCCATGCTCGGCGATATGGGCGGGCCGCTGACCGGAGCGGGCCACGCCGCGAATGCAATCGCCGGCTTTCTCAACACCCTCTCCGGACTCGCCACCTCGCAGGCCGGGATGAAAGGGATCATCGCCGGCTATGAGCGCCGTCGAGTCGACTGGATCTTCCAGAGCAACATGGCTCTTCGTGAGCTGCAGCAGGTCGACCAACAGATTGCCGCCGCCGAAATCCGCATTGCCGTCGCCAGGCAGGAACTCGACAACCTGGCGACGCAAACGGAGAACGCGGTCGAAGTGGATGAGTTCATGCGTTCCAAGTTTACCAATCGGGAGCTCTACCGCTGGATGAGCACGCAGCTCTCTTCCCTCTACTTCAACACCTACCGGCTTGCCCATGAGCTGGCGAAGCGCGCGGAGCGCTGCTTCCAATTCGAGCTCGGCGACGAGAGCACCTCGTACGTCAAATTCGGACACTGGGACAGTCTGAGGAAGGGTCTGCTCGCCGGCGACCAGCTCCACCAGGATCTGAAGCGGCTGGAGATCGCCTATCTCGACAGAAACCAACGCGAGTATGAGATCACCAAACACGTCTCCTTGCTGCAGCTGGACCCGGAGGCACTGATCGCCCTGCGCGAGACGCATGCTTGCGAATTCACGATCCCGGAGTGGCTATACGACATGGACTGCCCGGGGCATTTCCTGCGGCGGATCAAGTCGGTCAGCCTGAGCGTGCCCTGTGTCACCGGGCCGTACACCGGCGTCCACTGCACGCTGACCCTGCTGTCAGGCGTGGTGCGGAAGTCGAACGGCCACGAGAGCTACGGCGAACCCTCACCCGAAGACACGCAGCGCTTTAGATTCGACTACAGCAGGATTCAGTCGGTCGTCACCAGCAGCGGGCAGTCGGACTCCGGGATGTTCGAGCCCAACCTCCGCGACGAGCGCTACCTCCCCTTCGAGGGCGCCGGCGCCATCAGCACCTGGCGCCTCGAATTGCCGGCGGCCCTGCCGCAGTTCAACTACGCCACCATCAGCGACGTTATCCTGCACGTGCGCTATACCGCCCGGGAAGGCGGCGCCTCGCTCCGCAGTGCTGCTGCGGCAAGGGTGAGCAACCTGAACGGTTTCGCACTGACCCGCCTTTTCTCCCTGCGCCATGAATTCCCGACCGAATGGGCGGCGTTCAAGACCGCGCAGCCCGTGATCAACAAGAGGGCTGCTGAACTCCGGATCGACCTCAAGCCCGAGCACTACCCGTACTGGGCACACCGCGTTTTGGAACGACAAGAAGGCGATCCTGATGTTGTCCTATATGCGAAACCATCGGAGGGATCCGCAGTTGCTCCGATCCAGATCTTCGATAGAGCTGTCCTGGGTAGCGATGAAAACGGAGAGAGACCGTCCCCCATCGCCACCCTGCAGCGAGACCCCACGTTACCGGGCCTTCTGAGTTGCCCCCTCAAACAACCCATCATGGGAAAACGTTCACTGTTCCTTGCCGGTAACTCTATTGACGAATTGTGGATGCTGGTTTCGTTGCGTGGCAATAGAGAGATCGGTTAAGAACGAAGCGGCCATTTCATAAATACGGATACGTAAATGAAAAAACCCTCGACTCTGCGCTCTCTGCGTCTGGTGAACTATCTTCTGTAGCCGATCCAATTGCTTGAAATACGTCATCTTATTGTGGCACAGCGTTCTCCCCGACCCTCCCCATCACCGACTCATTTTTTTTCGGGGTGCCTTAGGACATGTCCGGCAGAGGAAAATCCAGCGGGCTCATCGCCTCCATGAGGGTCCGGCTCGGGATGGTATGGGTATAGACCATCATCGTCTTGACGTCGCTATGGCCGAGGAGTCCCTGGATGGTGCGGATGTCGTAGTTGGCCCGCAGCAGGTGGGTGGCGAAGCTGTGCCTGAAGGTATGGGACGACACGCGCTTTGTGAGCCTCGCACGACCGCCCGCCTCCTTGATCGCCTTCTGCACGTGCCGTTCATGTAAATGGTAGCGCCGCCGCTCCTGGGACTGCCTGACAAAGGTCAGGGTCTTGGCCGGGAAGAGCCACTGCCAGACGAAATCCCTGGGCGCGTTCTTGTATTGCTTCTCGAGCAGGCTCTCCAGGAATACCCCTGCGTACCCCGCGCGCATATCCCGCTCGTGAAGGAGCCTCACCCTCCCCATCTGGGCCTCCAGCTCGGGCAGGATCGACCGGGGCAGCGGGACGGTCCGGTCCTTCTTCCCCTTGCCGTCGTGGACGGTCAGCACGCCCGCATTGAAGTTGAAGTTCTGCACCCGGAGCTTCAAACATTCAAACAGCCTGAGGCCGCAGCCATAGAGCAGCTTGGCGACGAGGTCATAAGGCGGTTGAAGACGCCGGATCACCGCATCCACCTCCTGCCGCGAGAGCACCACGGGGATATACGGCCTCCTCTTGGCGCGCACCACGTCCCTGATCTCCCCGAACTCCTTCTGAAGCACGTTGCGGAAAAAGAACAGGAGCGCATTGAATGCCTGGTTCTGGGACGAGGCGGAGACGCCGCACTCGACGGCAAGATAGGTGAGGAACTTCTTCACATCCTCCGTCGTGAGCGCTGAAGGCTCCTGGTCCCCGGCAAACCCCTGCAGCTTTCGGGCCCAGTGAACATACGATTTCAGGGTCTTCGGCGAGTAGTGCCTGGTCTTGATCACCGCGACGAGATCCGCGTGGGCCCTGGCCCACTTTCCGAAGCTCTGTCCAATCGCCTCCCCTACCCCCGGCCTCTCGGGGCAGGTCTCAGCAGCCTTCTTTGTGGCTGCCTCTTTCTGCGGGTCCCCGGCATTGCGAATCCCGTCGAGGTGGAGGGAGACCGCATGGGCTGCCTGCCTCACCTGCCATTCGGCCTGCCTCTTCTGGCGCAGCTTGTCGAGGAATCGAGTCGGGGTATCCGGGGACGTGTTCTGCAGAGCATACTTGGAACAGAAGTCCAGGTAGTAGCGCAGCCATTTCCGGTAGGAGGTGTGAAGGGCGGGCTCTACCCCCCGCTCCTTCAGAGTGGCGAGAAACACCGTCAAGAGATCGGGATGTATATCGCGCATGGGATGATCACAGTTAGGGGTGTATTCATTCCAGCCGGGATGTTAACCGCCATTCCCACATCAAGACTGAACTAAGCTGTCAATATCCTTTTGCAAAGTCCCCAAACTCCTGGTACATTCCCAAAAACCGAAAATCGCTTAATCACTTGTTATGAGCAGGAAAGAAAATGAAGTCCATAGATCTAACGCGGATTAAGGACCGATCACTTGGTGAAATGCTTAATGTATTCTACGTTTGCCAGAAATGCAGGGTTGTCGATAGTGACCATGGCAGACTTGAAGAAGGGTACAGATGCGCTGCCTGCGGAGATCCCAGCAATGCAGGTTGGAGCTATTTCTCCACCCAAGTCTTTTCGCTCATCACGCTCATGCAGGGGTTCTATCACACTCGCCAAGACATACCCGACGAATTTGGCGAAAAACAAGATCAATGGTGGGCTGGCAGGATCAAACTCCCGGTCATCATCTTCTTTACCACACTTCGCGAACTGCTGCTCAACAACCTCATTGATGAGTTGTTCACGGCTCGAAAAATCGAGTCCGACATATGTGAAAGGCTATTGAAGGACAGCCCTACTCATAAGCAACGGCTGGACAAGCTATTCCAAACTCTTACTGGCGAAAAGTGGGAAGCTGCACTCAAAGCTATCGACTTGAAAGAAAATACGAAGCTCGTCAATTTGGACAAGTTCATAATGCAGGTCGTCACCGCTCGCAATGATTTTCTTCATGCGGGAAATACATGGGCTGTGAAGGACCAATTGGCAGATGAATGCATAAGAAATTTATACTCGATGCTGGATCTACACGCCCACTTGCACAATTGGTTCGTTGCTCCCTTGTATGCCTGGGAATTGGCGGTAAATATAGAAAAAGAGGAAAAAGCATAACACTTGGGTCAAGCCGACGGGAATTCCGCGGGCGCTTCATTCCCGCCGCTTACCCCGTCCGTTGAGGCTGTCGAAAAAGGTTCCAATTCCCTTATTTCCCCGTTGTCATAAAATGCATCTGTGATAGATTGCGCCTGTAACAAACATCCCGGTCGGA
>JAGUZM010000546.1 GCA_020060805.1 Deltaproteobacteria bacterium
CCGTCTTGAGAAATGGAGAAGGACGTCGTTCAGGACGGGCGGTATCATCGGGTACAGTTTCCGCAAATTCATCAGCCGCCACCTGTCCAGAATCGAAAAATCGCCCGGTTCCAGACGGTCGAGCAGATCCCCGTAGGTCACCCGGTCGTTCCTGATCATATGCAGGTTGTGGAATCCCTTGCCCACGGTGTATAGGAGAATGTTCCCCAGTCCGAAAATGTCCAGCCCGTAAGGGTTTTCCTCCGCATTGTAATCGAAGTCGAAGTCGATCCAGACATACTCTCCGCTCTCCCTCTCCACGATCAGATGGTCATTGCGGATGTCACCGTGCTTGAAACCGTGGGCATGAAGGAATCGGATCGCCTCAAAAGCCTTGGCCAGCTTTTTCAGGATATCCGGCAGAACCGCACGAAAATAGGCATCGTAGGTCATGGTCAACGTATCCAGGTAGACGAAAAAGTTTAATCCCCTGACGATATTCAGGATGCGAATGGCGTTGTTCCTGGAGTCGCGGAGCGATGTCCCCTGCATGAAATGGGGATGATCCGCCACCAGGGAGAGGATCTCCGCCTCTTTTTCCGGGCTCCGGAAGCATTTGATTTTGACGCCACCCAGCTTCGTGTCAAAGGACTCGAAATAGGAAAGTTTGATGATTTTCTTCTCCCCCGTCTCCGTATCCACCGCCCTTTTGACCCAGAACTTCGGGTCATCCATGCCGAAGCGACGTTCCCGCTCATGTCCTGTGACCCTGAAGCGCTTGCCCCCCACTTCAATGATGTCTCCACAATCGATGTGAAAAATTTCCGTCGTGTCCGTGAATATCCGGTTTTCCAAAGCCTACAGGCCCTCCAGCATCCTCAGGGGAAGGTTGTCCAGGGCGCTCCTCACCCTTTCAAAGAAATTTCGGAGGCCATTGTTCTCGATGACCAACCCGAGGAGCGCTGCGAGGACGCACATGGCATCGATATCCTCTTCGTGGAACTCTTTCGCGTCGCCCTGATAAATCCGGATGGTGCCGAGGACCACACCCCGTGACTTGATCGGCACGGAGAGCATCGAAATGATCCCCTCCGTCGCAGCTTCCTTGGGATATTGGACTCTCGGATCCGTCTGCATGTCTTTCACAAAAACCGGCTCTCCCTTGAAAAAAGCGGAGTTCTTCACGTCCACGAAGATCGGGCCCTTCCGGACATACTCATCGCTGATCCCGTAAGTGGCCACGGAAAACAACTGCTTCTCCCTGTCGTCAAAGAGCAGGATGCTGCACCCTTTGGCTGAAAAGGAGCGGGTCGTACCCTCAGCCAGATGATTGGTGAGCAGGTTCAGGTCCTCGTAAGTCGTTATGGCGCGGCTGATGGACTTGAATTCCTTCAGGTAGAATCTTCTGACACGCTTGTCCTCCATTCTTAACCTCCTGTACCTTTGGCCGTGTCCGAAGCACGGGCTCATTTGTGGGAAGCCTGAGGAGATGCCTCTGTGAATCGCACCGGCACTGCCAGTTGCTCAAAACCCGGTATGGGGATTCTCTTTGCCCGCACGGCATTCCCTGGAAGATCTTGGGGAGCATGTCTGGGCAGACCACAGAACGCGACGCGGGCGGGGCTGTATCGGGTTTGAATGATACCAGAAATCCGAGAGAGGCACAAGGTTGAGGCGTATTATCGGCCCAAAGGACGGTTGAAAGAAGAGCGTCCGGGCGGGGCGTTAATAGACACCATATTTCTTCTCTCTTGACCGGAGGGTCGCCTCAGCATCCTTGATCTTGCTTTTCAGGGGTGAATCATTGGCAGCCAGTTGATCGGCCTTTTGCAGATGGAACTTCGCGTTCTTCAATTCTCCCAGCTTCAGGAAATAGATGCCGAACTGGTAATGGGCCTGAGCCCGTTTGCCCTGCCTCCCGTAGGAGACGCCGAGCTGGTGATAAACCTCGTTCCTTACGGGTTTCATGGAGGCAAGCCTTTCATAGAAGACCGTCGCCTTTCCGTAATCCTCGAGGCTCTGGTAGGTGCCGGCCATGAGAAAGAGGGTCGCCCTGTCCTGATCATTGATCTTCAACGCCCTCTCGAACACGGAAATGGCCCGCCCCTCCTGGCCTATCAGGTGATACGCTTCTCCGAGGTTTCTCAGGATGGGGAGGAAGGTGGGCTCCTTTCTGGATGCTTTTTCCAGGTGTTCAACCGCCTTGACGTAGTCCGTTTTCTCTTTCCACATCAGGCCATACCCGTAATCGACCATGGCCGATTCGGGCGATTCCTGAGACAGGGTCTTCAGGAACCTCTCGGCCTCCGGGGTATCGGAATATCTCGCAATAATAGTCACCTTGAGGTAGGGAAAGAGGTTGCGGAATCTGGTGATCACGGCGCCTTCCTCCCTCGGTTTGTAGCCTGCCAGCATGCTCTCCGTGTTGGAGATCCTCTCCGTGCCGCCGGGGTGGGTCAGAAGGTATGAGGGCGTCGCGTTGGCGCCCTGCCAGTGTCCCCTTTCCAGCTTGTTGAGCGTTTCGATCATCCCTGAAGGATCGAAACCGGAGAGGTCCATGTATTTGAACCCGAGCTGGTCCGCCTGTCTTTCATCTTCCCGGCTGTAATTCAACTGCTGCTGGATCGCCGCAGCCATGGACCCCGTCATCACCGCAGCAGAGGCCTGCCCCCCGATCATCGCACCCGCGAGGACCGCCGCCAGAGTACCCAGGGCGATCTTCTTGTTCTGCTCGACCCGGTTGGACAGATGCCGGGCCGAGACATGACCGATTTCATGGCTGAGCACGGCGGCCAGCTCATCGGCCCGATCCATCGCTTTGATCAGCCCGGTGAAGAAAAAAATGTGCCCCCCCGGGCCGGCAAAAGCGTTCAGGTCATTGCTCGTAATGACATAGAAATGGAACGGGA
>JAGUZM010000466.1 GCA_020060805.1 Deltaproteobacteria bacterium
CGCGGGGATTCCAGGCGTTTTTCAAGATACAGGGCACCGTTGGCAAAGGCCTTTTCCGCTTCGCTCATCGCGGAAAGACAGGCTTCTCTCATGTCGCCTTCCCCCTGGACAATCCTCATGCCCTTTCCGCCGCCCCCTGCCGCAGCCTTGACGAGGACCGGATACCCCATGCGGTTTGCTTCGTCCAGCAACCGGTCCAGGTCCAAAGTGGCCTCCATCATCCCGGGAATGACCGGGACGCCGGCAGAGGTCATGATCTTACGGGCCACGGTTTTGTCACCCAGGTCTCTGATGACATGGGAAGGAGGGCCGATAAAAGCCAATCCCGCCTTTTCGCATGCAGCCGCAAAATCCGGGTTCTCGGCGAGAAAACCATAGCCCGGATGGATCGCTTCAGCCCCGGCGCTCCTGGCCGCGGCGATCAGTTTTTGGATGTTGAGATAACTCTCCGAGGGCTTTGCCTCTCCCAGGGCCATGGCTTCATCCGCTTCCAGGACGTGCAAGGCCCGGGCATCCACCTCGGAGTAGACCGCCACCGTGCGGACTCCCATCTCGCGGCAGGTCCGGATGATCCGAAGCGCGATCTCTCCCCTGTTGGCAATCAGCACTTTCTTGAACATCATGGTTCACCCATGTCTAACCGCAGACCCACGCAGAAGACCGCAGACCAATACCCGGCCGACTCGGCCGGGTATTGCCGGCTGATCCCTTCGGGAAGTCCAACACCATCCTTTTGATATCTATTTTTGGTTTCTTGAATTTGACCAAGAGCCCGACCCGTATCCTAATTGCTTTGATGTCACCGAACAGAGGGGCGCCGCTGATTCTATCGATTTTTTCTAAAGTCTTGGTAAAGAAGTCCAGTGCTGCCCTCTTAGGCCCAGGCACAGCGCAACTTCTGTTAGGCCGATCCTGTGTGAGGCGAAGCCTCGCCAGGGGATCGGTCTAACAAAAGCTCAGCGTTTGTCTGCGCGGGTCTGCGGTTCATCACATTCTGAATGTGCCATACCCATAGACATCGCTCCGCAGCGGCGCATTCAGGGCGGCAGAGATGGCCAGCCCGAGGACGTCCCGGGTTTTGGCCGGATCCAGGATGCCGTCATCCCACAGGTTGGCCGTGGAGTAGTAGGCATTCCCCTCCCGCTCCGCGGCGTCCACAATAGGCCCCTTGATCTGGCGAACCAACTCTTCAGAAAGGGGCGGGTTTCCTTCCCGTTGGAGCTGATCGTTTTTGACGGTGATCATCACGTGGGCGGCCTGCTCTCCTCCCATGACCCCGATCTGCCCATTGGGCCACATCCACAGAAACCGTGGCCCGTAAGCGCGGCCGCACATGCCGTAGTTGCCCGCCCCGAAGGACGCGCCGATGATCACCGTGAATTTGGGAACCGTCGCCGTGGCCACCGCGTTGACCATCTTGTGACCGTCCTTGGTGATTCCCCCGCGCTCGTACTCCTTGCCGATGATGTAGCCGTTGATGTTTTGGAGGAACAGGAGAGGAATGCCCCGCTTGTCGCAAAGCTGAATGAACTGGGTCGCCTTGAGGGAGCTGTCGGAGAAGAGAACCCCGTTGTTTCCCAGGATCCCCACAGGGAAACCGTGGATGTAAGCCCAGCCGCAGACCAGGGTCGGCCCGTAAAGGGCCTTGAACTCCAGGAACTCACTCCCATCCACCATCCTGGCGATCACCTCACGCACATCGTAAGGCACGCTCAGGCTCCTGGGCACAATGCCGTAGATTTCCTTGGCGTCATAGAGTGGGGGCTTCGGCTCCCGCACGCCGACCTCCGCTTTCCGGGGGGGCGGCAGAGCCTTCACGATTTGACGGATGATCTGAATGCAATGGCTGTCATCTTCTGCCAGATAGTCCGAGACCCCGGATTGCCTGCAGTGAACATCAGCGCCTCCCAACTCATCGGCCGTCACCTCTTCCCCGGTGGCGGCCCGGACGAGGGGAGGCCCGCCGAGAAAGATGGCTCCGGTGCCTTTGACGTGGACGACCTCGTCGCTCATGGCGGGAATGTAGGCGGCTCCGGCCGTGCAAAGCCCCATGACCCCGCAAACCTGGGGGATCCCCATCTTTGAGATGACCGCCTGGTTGTAGAATATTCGGCCGCCGTCATCGGCATCTGGAAAGATTTCCGATTGAAGGGGCAAGTACGCGCCTCCCGAATCCACGAGGTAGATGATGGGGAGCCTGTTTTCCATCGCGATGGCCTGCGTCCTCAGGCCTTTCTTGACGCCCAGGGGATAGATCGTCCCGCCTTTGATCATGGAATCATTGGCATGGACGATGACTTCCCGGCCTTCCACAACCCCGATCCCGCTCACGATGCCCGCACCGTGAACCTTGCGGTCGTACATGTCCTTGGCTGCGAGGGGAGCGATCTCGAGAAAAGGCGCGTTCCTGTCCAGGAGGAGATCCAGGCGCTCGCGCACCGAGAGCTTGTTCTGCTCGGCCAGCCTAGCTTTGGCTTTGTCAGGACGATCGCTCCGAGCGGTTTCCAGCTCTTTCCTCAGGTCGGCGACCCGTTCCTCCATGGCCCGGTAGTTCTCTTGATAATCCTCGCTGGTGGTGTCCACCCTGGTGTCGATCACCTGCATCTCAGTGCCCCTCCAAAAGGATATCTCCGATTTTCATGCGAGAAATCTCCGACGAGGTTCCTGCGATCTGAAGGTATTTGGCGTTGCGGTAGCCCTCTTCAGCCGGGTTGCTGTGCTTGAACCCCTCCTGGCCCAGGATCTGAAGGGCGCTGCTCGTCAACCTCTCAGCGGCTTCCGTGCAGAAGACTTTGGCGCAACGGCCGAGGAGGGGAGCCTCACGCTCTGCTGCGTCAGCCATCCATGCGGCCCGAAAAGCCAGTAGGCGGGCGGTTTCCAGGAGGGTGTGCATTTCCGCAAGCTTGAAACCCACTTCCTGAAAAGCGATGATCGGCTTGCCCCCGCTCTGATGGCTCTTGGCATACCTGACGGAAGCCTCATGGGCGCTCCGCATCAGGCCGAGGCTCGCGGCTGTGAGGATCTCATCCTCCCAAGCGCGCAGGGCCCGGATCGCTTCTGTACCGGGGAAGGGGCCGATGACCGATGCTGCCGGCACAAAGCAGCCCTGGAGAGAAAGGGGTGATATGGCGACCCCGTTGTATCCCAGGGTGTTGAGCCTCTCTCCGATGGAAAGGCCTCTGGTCCCGCTCCTGACCATGAAGAAGGCGATGCCCCCGTCGCATTCGCCCGCAACGGCGATGAGGTCCGCCAAAGGGCCGTTCACCACGTGCGCCTTTGACCCCGAGACCCGGAAACCTTCCCCCTCAGCCACCCCTTTCGTATGAAAGGGGTTGTTCTCGACGCTCATCCCTGTTTCCGCCAGGCCGACCGCTCCGATCAAGGAGCCTGACTTGATGTCCGGGAGGATTTCTCCCTTCTGGGAGGCCCTGCCGTAAACGGAAAGGAGCCGGCCGAACAGCCTTGCGCTGACTTCCGCGGCGAGGAACAGGGAAGGGGCAACGGCTGCGAGGGGCTCCCGGGCGGCGATCAACCCCGGGCTGTTCTTCCCATCGTCAACGCCCAGGGAAAGGTAGCCCGCTTCTCCAACCCTTTTGAAGCGGGCGAGAAGGGAGCTTCTCAGCTGAGGGGTATCCCCGGAATGACGGAAATCCGGGTCAGCCAGCCCGCCCCGCTCAAGAAGCTCTTGGATGCGCTGGCGAAGTTCCTCTTCTGTCGCGGAATGGTCAAAATTCATGGGCACCTGTTTCTTTCGTTTGGGTATCGCGATTCAGGGATCCCCGGCCTGAATGAAGCTACAGGAGTTTGGCGATGATCCTTTTCTGTATCTCAGAGGTCCCGCCTCCGATGGGAGCGAGCCGGCTGTCCCTGAAATACCTCTCCACTTCGTATTCGTGGCAATAGCCGTACCCGCCGTGGAGAACCACGGCGTCGTTGGCCGGTCCCAGGCTCCAGTCGCCGATGAAGAGTTTGGCCACCGCCGCTTCCAGGTGATTAAGGGGTCTGCCCCGGTCTTTGCACCAGGCGATCCGGTAACAGAGGGACCGGGCCGCTTCGATGAAGATCTTGATGTCTGCGAGCTTATGCTTGATCGCCTGGAATTGGCCTATGGGCCGGCCGAACTGAAAACGTTCCTTGGCGTATTTCAGGCATTTCCCGAGAACATAGGTCATGCCGCCGATGAAGGGGGCCAGGAGCGCACTCCGGTCCCATTCCACCGTCTGAAGGGCCATCAGGAATCCCGCCCCTTCCTGGCCGATCAGATTTTCCTCAGGGATCTCGCACTGGTCGAAGATGAGCTCCGACGTGTGGGAACTCCTGACCCCCATTTTGATCAGGCTCTTACCGGTCGAAAAACCGGGGGTTCCCTTCTCGACGATGAACGTGGAAAGCCCCGAGTGTTTGGCGTCCTTTTCCGTTTTGGCATAGACGACGGAGACGTCTGCGATCGGGCCGTTGGTGATGAACATCTTGCTTCCGTTGAGGATGTACGCGCTTCCCCGTCTCTCGGCCCGGGTCGTGATGGATGCCACGTCCGAACCGGCGGCCGGCTCCGTGAGCCCCATGCAGCCGATCCACTCGCCTGATGCGAGCCTGGGAATATATCTCTTTCTCTGGGCCTCCGTGCCGTGGGCGAAGATCGTGTCCGCACAGAGGAAGGTGTGGGCTCCGTAGGCGAGGGTGAGCCCGCCGTCCACGCCTGCCTCACCAAGGGCCTCTCCGGCAAGAACCGTGGTCACCACGTCTGCCCCGCTTCCGCCGAGGTTTTCGGGGAAGTGAAGGCCGAGGATGCCGAACTCCCCCATCCTGCGGAAGGACTGGAAATCGAATTCGCCCTTGAGATCATGCTCCTGGCACCTGGGAACGATCTCTTTCCTGGCGAACCGGATCACCTGCTCCTTGAACATGAGCTGCTCTTGTGAGAAGGAAAACTCCATAGGCTTCCCCGAATGCCTCCTCTCACCATTGACTACGGATAGCACACTGGGGACATGATCCGGCGGGTCTATTTCAGCTCGCTAAAATCTTCTTTCGACCCCTTGTTCGCGCCCCGTTCAGGAATACCTCCAGGATGCTCTTGGCAATCCTTTCTTTCTGGTCATCCCCCTTGATCGGTTGATCCGCCAGCACCATGGCCGAGACAAAGGCTTCAAGAGCCCCTAGAAAGATATAGGTGAGATAGCGCGCCTTAAAATCGGTTCTGAGGATCCCCTTTTCTTGGCCCTGGCTGATGAATTCCTCTGTGAGGGAAATGAAGGTCTTGAAGTTCTCCAACCGAACGGTGGTCAGGCTCGAGGTGGACCTGGAGATCTCCGTGATGAAGATATTGACAAGATCAGGGTGGGTCTGGTAAGTGTCCAGGAAGTAAAAAATGATTTGCCGCAGTTTTTCGGGCACAGCCGTTTCGGCTCCTCTCACCTCTGCCATAACCTGGAAGAAGCCGTCCCACCATCTGTGGAGAATGGCTTCAAACAGATCCTCTTTCTTGCCGAAATAGTGATAGACCAAGCCATAGGAGATGCCTGCCTCTCTGGCGATATCCGCCATCCTGGCCTTGTGGAAGCCCTTTCGTTTGATGACTTTCAGGGCTGCTTCAAGTATGGCGCCGTTTTTACCCTTCAGGAAGAGATTCGGATCTTTTTTCATGCGGCCCACTTGACCAAAAACCGATTGACTTGTCAATCAATTTTTTCTCTGCCCGGGGATCGCCCTTTTCTCCCCAATCCACCGCCTAATTCCCTGAGTCTTCGAGAGGCGCGGGTTGGAGCAAATCCTGATCACCAGCAAGGCGTCAGGTGCAAGGCGCCGAGGGGCGACGGCTGAGGCGTATGGACCAATTCGCCGCAAGGAGGAGCGAGCGAAGGCAACGTGGCAGATGAGACATGATGGTGAATCAGGGTCTCCGTACTGCACTTGACAATCAGAGTCCGCTGTTTTATTCAGTGGACCGTGTGGTCACGGATCAGGAGAATGCTTACTATATAAAGGTTGGAAGATCTTGGTGAGGAGTGACAATGACATCCATTCAGAATGAGAGCAAGGTGCTCATGTGCATGCAGTGCGGGATGTGCTCCGGGAGCTGCCCTGAGTCAGAGATGACTCCCTTCAACATACGGATGCTGGTGAGAAAAAGGCAACTCAAGCGCGATATCGAGAAGTCGATTCCCTGGTATTGTACATCCTGCGGCGAATGCACCCTCAGGTGCCCGCGGGATGTGAAGCCCTCGGAGATGGTCTTCGAGCTGAGGGCAGGGCTTGTCGAGGAGGGAGAGATACCCGTCACGATCCAGAAGGCCCTCGAGAATGCGTATGTGCAGAAGAACCCCTGGGGACGACCCCGGACCAAGAGGGGAGCCTGGCAGGATGAGCTTGAAGTGAAGGTCCCCCACGTGAAGGACACCGCGTCGAAGCGATTGCTTTTCACCTGCTGCATCCAGGCTTACGATCCCCGTTGCATGGTTATGCCGAGGAACGTGGCGCAAATCCTCAAAAAGGGCGGCGTGGAGGTCGGTGTGCTCGGAGCGGAGGAGTCGTGCTGCGGGAATGAAATCCGGCGTATGGGCGAGGCAGGTCTCTTCGAAGAGCTCCAGGGGGGGAATATCGCGGCTTTCGAGAAATACGCCGTGAAGGAGATCATCGCCCTCTCACCCCACTGCATGAACGCGCTCAAGAACGAGTACGGCGAGTTGGGCATCCAGGTGTCCCACTACTCCGAAGTGCTGGCCGGCATGATTCGAGAGGGGTCGATCAGCCTGAAGGGGTCCTACAACAAGAAAGTCATCTACCATGACCCCTGCTTCCTCGGTAAGCAAAACAAGATATTCGATGCACCCAGGCACATCCTCGGCGCCATCCAGGGTCTCGAGCTCATGGAGTACAAGTGGTGCAGGGAAAATTCTCTTTGCTGCGAGGGCGGGGGAGGCAGGATGTTTTACGAGGCCGAGGTGTCCTACCTGAGGAACAGCGAAAAGAGAGTGCTGGAAGCGGTTGAAAAAGGGGCTGAAGTGATCGCCACGAGCTGTCCCTTCTGCGTGATGACCCTGGAGGACCCTGCCACGGAAAAAGGCCTGCAGGTCAAAGAGCTGTCGGAGATCGTCGTGGAGGTCCTTGGATGAGAGAACTTTTGTGAGAGAAAGGAGATATCATGGGTACCAGGGGAAGAGAGATCGTCGGCATGAATGTGGATGAACTGCTCAAACTGCTGAACAAGGCGTTTGCAGACGAGTGGTTCGCTTACTATCAATACTGGCTCGGGGCAAAGGTCGTCAAGGGGCCCATGAAAGACGCCGTGGCAGCGGAATTGATCCAGCACGCCACGGAGGAGCTCGCTCATGCGGATCTGGTCGCCAACCGGATCATCCAACTCGGCGGTGCCCCAATCACGGAGCCGAAAAAGTGGTATGAATGGTCAGGCTGCGGCTACAACCCTCCCAACGATGAGTATGTCAAGACGATCCTTAACCAGAACATCGACGGTGAGAGGTGCGCCATCAGCTACTACAATGACCTGATGAAGAAAACCAAAGACACCGACATGATCACCTACAACATGGTCCTGGGGATCCTCAATCAGGAAGTCGAGCACGAGGAGGACCTGCAGGCTCTCCTGGAAGACCTTGAACTGATGGTCAAGAGAGGATAACCCGGTAAAGAACTCCCCGGGCCGACTCCGGAGACCATACCTCTGGAGTCGGCCTGCAAGACCCCTTCCCGGCGAGAAGGGGCCGCGACGGAATTCCTCCACGAACTTCTGAGACACATCACCGGGGGTGACCACCAACCCGTGCACCCTCCGTCGATCTCGTTCGCCCCGGCAGGAGCGTGAGCGCTCCCCCGCAGCCGAGGATGAGTACCGAGCCGCCGATGAGGCGAGGGCTCAACGGTTCTCCAAGATAGAGCACCCCGAAAGCGGATGCGACGATGACCTCGATCATCATGAACGAGCTCGTCTCGGGGGCATTCATGTACTTCATTCCCTGATTCATCATGACCTGGGCGACCATGGCCGCAAAGGCGACCGCCAGGAGACAGAGCCATCCCTCCGAGGACCTGGGAAGGAGGGGTGCGCTCTGGGCGAGGAGGGGCCCGATGCAAACAAGACAGCCGCCGGCGCAGAAGTAAAAATAAATCGTGAAGGGGTTGTTGATTCGCCTCAGCCGGCGAACGAGGATGATGGCGAGCCCTGCGAAAAATGAGGACAGAAGGGCGAAGAAATGCCCCAGGTTCAAGGTCTGGCCGATTTTGTCGGGCCAGAGGATGATGACAGCACCCAGCAGCGCGCCACCTACAAAGGGCCATTCCCGCTTTGTGGTCGGCTCGCCCGCAATCCACGAACTCATCAGGCAAGAGGAGACGGGCCAGAGATAAAAGAGGACGAGCCCGGTGGAGAGGGGAATCATTCTGAAAGCTTCAATGATGAGCAGAAAAGCAAGGGTGCCGGACAGAGCCCTGGCAAGAAGAGCCCATCGGCCGCTGCCGAGCAGTCTCAGATGAAGAAGGCGCACGGCGACAGGGACGAATAGGATGCCCAAAAAAAATCGCCCCATGGCTGTCTGCCATACCGTGAGATGGGGGCCGCTCAGTTTCAGGAAGATATTGACGAACCCGTAGAAGATCGCCGATGCAACGATCCAGGCTGGGCCAGGGCCTATTTTTTTCAGGAACATGGTGACGGCCGGCTTGTGGGATCTGAGGAGTGCCTTGTCACGGGCTGCGCATGATCCATTTGGGGCATTCGTAGTGATCGATCTCTGCCTGGCTCGTGGGATAACGGCCGCAGTTGAAATACCGCCAGTAGAAGGAATCATAGCCCATGCATTGGCCGTTTGTCTCGAGGAGGGGACAATGGATCTTATCGCAGCACTGGCCGCAATTAGCGCAGGCGTCTCCGTTTTTCCATTCCGGGTTGATCTGAACCACGGCAAGATCCGGTTTGCTCATGGGCGGTGCGAAGAGAGAGACAGAGGGGGCGAATTCTCCCTTCAGGTAGCGATAGGCCATGGTATAGGCATAGACGATCAGCCGAGGGCCCATATGGGCGTATCTCCAGAACCGGAAATTCCCGAAAAACCAATAACTGAACACGGGCGCCAGAAGGTAAAGCCCCACCCCGCTGATGATGCCGAAAGCGGTGCCCCCGATAAACAGAAGACGGGCTCCGGCCCACTCCATCTTCTTCACTTGTTGAGCGAAGGTCGAGTGATAGGTTGACTCCACCTTGGCTAGATATTGCATCTGCTCTCTCCTTCTTGCGTCCCCCGTACGAGCGATCATGAGGCCCTTTTAGTTCAAAAAGAAGGCCATGACAAGAAAAAACTTGGCTTTTTCCCGTCAGTCACATTCCCACGGAATTGAAGGCTGCATCAAGCTTTGCTCTCAGAGGGGACGGGCGGCGCCGCGGCTCCAGTGAAAAACTGCTCGCCCTGAGGGTAGATTCAGAGTTTCAGGACGAGCAGCTCGGTTGAAAAAGCGCCGGGTCCTGTCCCTGTGCCACCCTACTTCCCTTTCAAACGCGGCTGGACTGAGAGAACCGGGCAGGGGGCACGGCGGATGACCCGCTCTGTCGTGGATCCGACGAGAAGCCTTTCAACCAACCCGTGGCCGCGGACCCCCAGAATGATCAGGTCCATATTGTTGACAACCGCATGCTTGACCAATTCCTCATGGGGGGAACCGGCCAGAAGCGTTGGAACAGGGGTGCACCACGCCCGTGCTTCTTCAGGAACCAGGTTCACGAGCCTGTTTCTCAGCTGACCCCGTAGGTCCTGCTGGGCCTTGTCCGGTGAGGCCGCAGCCGGTTTAGCCAGGTCTTCGTACACAGGAGGCACCACGACATGGACAAGATGCAGGGTTGCCTGGAATTCCTGAGCCAGGCTGAGGCCGTAGGCCAGGGCGAGGTCGGAATCCGGGGAGAAGTCGTAGCCCACCAGGATCTGTTTGAGCTTGATCTCCTGATCTGCGGGGGTGACAAAGCCATGCTCAGGGCTGCGAACCACGAGCAGAGGACAGGGAAGGGTTCGCATAAGGCGTTCGGTCACCGAGCCTATGAGGACCCGCTTCAGGCCGGACCGCCCGTGGCTTGCGGCAATGGCCAAATCAATGCCTCTTTCTTCTGCAAGGCGAGCGACTTCAACAGCCGGGTTACCAAGGGTGACCAGGGGCTCCCAGGTGATCGATCGAGGACCGATCAGTTTACTGAGTTCTCCGAGGGCGAACTTGGTCATCCGGGCCTGTTGTTCCTCCAGGGCGAGAACCGCTTCGCCGTATATGGCCGCAGAGGAGAGATCGATGACGTGGCACAGGTAGAGTTTTGCGTTGAACTCCCTCGCCAGGGCAATGCCGTAAGGTACGGCGTGATTCGAAAAGTCCGAAAAATCCGTGGTACAAAGAATACGTTTTATTTCCACCCTCATGCCCTTATCCTCCTTTCGGCCGGAACTGTTGATAGGAATTAATCCCTTCCCCCTCCGGGCATGCGCTTTGACTGCGGCCATCCTCTCGGGTTCTCGCATTCATTCGCATGCCTGGAGAAATTCTCAGGATATGGTCTTCCGCATTTTGAGAACGTAACCGACACTCGAAACGGCCAGGTGCAGCGCCACGGTGAGCGCCAGCGACCATATTACCAGGAGTGCGGGCGGCTTCACAACAAAGAAGAAAAACAACCAGATTCCAAGGACGAGATCCACCTGATCGAGAAAAAAGAAAAACAACCCCCCTGCGCCGCGCCTTCGATGACCCGGCGGGATGTCGAGTTGTCGCTTCAGAAAACTGTTGGGCAGTTCTCCGATCGTCATACCCATGCCCAGAAAAAATCCAACAACCGGGCCGTGTCTGGCGTAGTCGAAAAACGCAAGCCCCGGAGGGATGACCCCCTGCTTCTGCAACCATCCCTGAGCCGTCGCTCCCAGGACGCAGAAAATGACGTGGACCAGGAGGCCCCTCCAGGTCTTGTTGTCCCCAAAAACCCGTTTTCCCCGTAATGACAACCCGAAATCCATGGGCTTCTTCAAAGAGCTGAACCAATCATAGCGGATGCAGAACCCGTGGGCAAGAGCAGCAAGGAGCAACGGGGACCCGAAAAAGAGGAGCTGGTAGGTCCAGAGAAGCATCTACTCGTAAACCTTTTCTTCATCGCCCGCTTCGTCCATGGCGTCCCATTCGACATTCCTCGTCTCTTCTTTCTTGTGAAGAAGCTCATGGTAGTATTCATGCTGGATCAGAAGATTCATGATTTCATTCGTCCCTGTCCAGATCATCTGAAGCCGGGCGTCCCTCAAGAACCTCTCGATCGGGTAAACGCTGGTGTAACCGATCCCTCCCATGACCTGCATGCAGTCATTCACGACGGCCCACAGCATCTCGGTGGATGTCTTTTTCGCCTCCGATACGATTCTCCTCGAGTCCAGGCCTTCATCCACGTGGCGTGCCGTGACATAAACGAGACTCCTCGCCGCGTCGAGGCGCGCGACGGAGTCGGCAATTTTGAAGCTGACCGCCTGGAACCGACGGATCCGGTCGCCGAAAGCCTTTCTCCGGTTGGTGTACCGGGCCGCCACCTCGAGACAGCATTTCGCCATCCCCAGGGCGCCGGCGGCCGTGGTCAACCGCTCGGGAATCATCATTCGGTTGAAAACGAGGGCTCCCCCGTGTTCCGGGCCGACGAGATTTCGAGCGGGAACCTTGGCATCCCTGAAGTATATCCTTCCCGTTCCTCCTCCCCTGGAGCCGAGGAGACCGTAGACGTGCTTGACTTCAACGCCCTCGTCACGGTCCACAAGGAGGGCGGAGATGGATTCATGGGCCGCCGCATCGGGCGCGGTCTTTGCGTAAACAAGGAAGTAATCGGCTCCCTCCGCTCCGACGACAAAACGCTTCTGGCCGTTCAGGATATAGTGATCCCCGTCCTTGATAGCCGTCGTTGTCGCACCGAAAAAATCAGATCCCCCTCTCGGCTCTGTGAGGGCCTCGGCGCAGCAGCGTTTTCCCTGAAGGGTCGGCTTGAGGTACGTCTCTTTCTGCTCGTCCGTGCCGAAGACATGGATTGCTTCACCCACGATGCTTACGAGGGAGTAAAGGCAGGAGAGTCCTGATCCCAGAACCCCGATTTCTTCGAGGGCGGCCACCTCGCCCGTCCAACGAACGCCCCTTCCACCCCAGGACCGGGGGAACCGCAGGCCGAGGAGGTTGCGGGAAGCCGCTTTTTCGATGAATTCTTTCGGGTATCGAACCTGGTCCGCGTCCATGCTCCGGATCAGGGAACTGGGCACGTCCTCCTTGGCGAACCGTCTTGCCTCGGCCTTGAGAGCCTTCTCTTCTTCGGAGAGCAGAAAGTCGTACATAAGGAACCTCCTCAAACATGCCAAGCGGCAAAACCAAATTCGAATCTCGAAATCCGAAATTCTAAACAAATTCAAAGGACGAATGCTCCAATGTTCAAAACAGCAAACCCGCGGGGAAAGGTTTTGGTCATTTGAATTTTGATCATTCGATATTGTTTCGGATTTCGTGCTTCGGGTTTTTGCCTTTTCGGTACCTTGCAGAGAATCTGCAGGCTAAGATTCCAATTTAAACCGTATCCTCAAAACCCCATCCTCGAAACTGCTGGAGGTGATGCGAAAACCCCCGATCTCCTTCGTGGACTTCACATGAGGGCCGATGCAAGGGCAGGCGTCATAATCCCCGATACGGATGATCCGGACACGGTCTCCGGCCTCTTCCGGCAGACGATCGAGGTTGAAGCGTTTCTCCGCAGCGTCTCGGGGCATGAACTCTTCCCCCACCCTCATGTCGGAAAGGACCACGTCATTCACCTTGTCCTGAACCCGGGCGATTTCATCGTCCGAGAGGGGGCGATCGAAATGATAATCGCACTTGGACTTCTTTTTTTCAATATGGGAGCTGAAACAACGTCCGCAGTCAAAGAACCTGACCATGGTCTGGTTGAGAAGGTGCTCTGCGGAATGCATCCGAGGGTCTATTTCTTTTTTCCCACGAGATCCCAAGGTTCCCTTCCTCCCCCAGGCGCCGCGTTCAGGAGCGGGGTGCGGGTTTGTGTAACCGGCTGTGGAGGGCTTTCTCCAGTTCCCATCCGCAGAACAGTTCTTTCCCGGACACGGAAAGGAGGTCCTTTTTTTTCCCTTCAGCCAAGGAATCGATCAGGCCCGGGCAGAGATAGTTCACGCAAAAGGCGTTCCTTGCGACGAGCTTGCACCCCTGGATTCCAAGGAACAGGCAACCGCCGGGCATTTCCCTCGTCTCGGGGAGTTCCACGCCCAGGAGAAGGTTGATGAGGAGAACGACGTGGTCGTACCATTCCTCAACGCCGTGAAAACAGCAGCTCCCTGCCCGCGTGGTGGCACACTGGGTGCAGGCCTCGATGATCCCCAAATCGGCCATCCGGGCATAGGTTTCGGAGATCGCCGCTTGGTACGCTTGAATGCCTTGGGCGATCCCTCTTTCCTTCATGAGGCGTTGGCCGAAAACCGAGTAAAGGGCTCTGGCCTGTCTGATCTCCTGCTCCATCATGCGCTTCGATCGGCGCTTTTCGCTGACACCGAAGACCCTATGCCTTGCTTCGCCTGGCCGCTCCAAGGAAGTGATCGGGACTGAGAGGGAGCCTTCGCACCCTCACCCCGGTTGCAGCGAACAGAGCGTTGGCAACCGCCGGCGCCGCCGGAGGAAGCCCGGGTTCGCCGATGCCTCCCAGGGGGCTGCTGCTCTTGACGATGTGGACTTCGATCTCGGGAATCTCGTCCAAGCGGAGGATCTCGTAATCATCGTAATTCCCGGAGGCGACGCCGCCTCCCTTGAACATCACCCTCTCCTTCAGGGCGGCGCTCAAGCCCATGAGAATACCGCTCTCCATCTGTGCCGTGACGATGGACGGGTTGATGACCGGGCCGCAGTCCACGGCGCAGACGATTCGGGATACCCGGACCGCACCCTTCTCTTCATCAACGCCCACTTCCGCGACCTGGGCGATGTAACTCCCGAAGGATGTGTGCTGCGCGATGCCCCGGCCCATCCCCGGCGGGAGAGGGCGGCCCCATCCGGCATTTTCAGCCGCTGTTTTCAGCACCCGGCCGGCCCGGGCATGGTTTTTCAGGAGACCCAGGCGAAACTCCAGGGGATCGCGATTCGCCGCGTGGGCGAGCTCATCCACGAAGCTTTCCACGGTGAAGGCGTTGTGAGAGTGCCCCACGGAGCGCCAGAACCCTACAGGGACGGGTGTGTCCACCTTCACATACTCCACTTTGACGTTGGGAATTTCATACTCCATCTCCGCGACGCCTTCCACGGCGGATGGGTCGATACCATCCTTGACGAACTGGGGGAGAATGCGGGAGAAGACGGAGGGGGCCGCTATGGTATGCCACCAAGCCGTCACCCGGCCCATCTGATCAATGGCCCCCTGAATCGTACAGGCATTCCCGGGCCGGTAGACATCGTGCTTCATGTCTTCTTCCCTGTCCCAGAGGACCTTCACCGGCCTCTGCAGTTCCTTGGAAAGGGAAACAGCCTCCTCCGCCACTTCGACCTCAAACCGCCTTCCAAACCCGCCGCCGATGAAAGTCGTGTGGACATGGATCTTCTCCGGTTTGAGGGCTGTTATCTTGGCGGCAGCCTGGAGCACGCCGGTCTGGTTCTGGGTCGGTATCCACACATCGCAGCGGTCATGCTGAACGTGGGCGGAGCAGTTCATCGGCTCCATGGTGGCATGGGCGAGATAAGGCAGGACGTAGGTCGCCTCAACCCTCTTGGGGCCTGCAAACAGGGCCCGCTGCACGTCTCCGTCGTTCCGCGCCACAGCAGGCTTTTTTTGAAGGTGATCGAGGAGCGTCGCCTCGAGGCTCCGGTTGTCCAGGCTAGGATAGGTGCCCCTGTCCCATTTGGGATTGAGGGCGTCACGGCCCTTCCATGCAGCGTGCATCGTCTCCGCACACACGGCAACGCAACCCTGCATGGAAACGACCCTCCTGACACCGGGAATTCTGAGGGCCCCTTCCCTGTCAAAAAAAAGGAGCTTTGAACCGTAGGTGGGACGGCGCTCGATGGCGGCAAAAAGCATGTTGGGAACCTGGAAGTCCGCGCCGAAAACAGCTGCGCCGCTCACCTTATCGGGAACATCCAGCCGGGGCATCGCGGTGCCGATGATCCTGAACCGCTCGGGTGATTTCAGGGAAGGGTTCTGAGGAACGGGGAGGTCGGATGCCGCGACGCACAGTTCGCCGTACGTGAGGGTTCGGTCATCCCTGGTGTTTCTGATTTTTCCATCCCTGGCTTCACATTGATCCGCAGGGACCTTCCAAGCCTGCGCAGCAGCTTGCGTGAGCATTTCACGGGCCGCAGCCCCCGCTTTCCTGAGGGCTTCGAACATGTGCCGGATGCTCGTGCTTCCCCCCGTGGCCTGCATGCCCCAGAGCG
>JAGUZM010000413.1 GCA_020060805.1 Deltaproteobacteria bacterium
AGCAAGCTACGGGGTATCGGACCTATTTCGTCATGCCGGACTTGATCCGGCATCCAGGGCTCCCGGTCGAAACCGGAACCCAGTCCTTGAGATGGTTCCGGGCTTTCGCAGGGACTGCCGGATTCCGGCTTTCGCAGGAATGACGGAACCGCGGCAAGCCGCGGGGAATGGACCGAAAGTGATTCAAATGAGAAAACTTCAATGTCTAAACCGATATTTTCGTTCTGGCAGCAGCATTCTTGGTTTAGCGAGAACTAAGGTCAGGAGCGAGTCCTTTCCAGGGGCTTTAAAACATGCGGATCACAGCCGCAAGAGGATGACGGAGAGGACTGTCAGGCCGATCCCGAGAATTCTCGGGGCGTTCAGTTTTTCTCCGTAGATGATGACGGAGAGAATAACCGCGATGACGAAATGCATCCCTGTGATGGAGACGATGATGGAGAGAGGGCCCAGGGAGAGGGCCTTCAGGAAGAGGTAGAACCCGACAAAATTGATAAGCCCCATCGCCATACCGATGAGAAATGCCTCCCCATGGCCTCTTTTGACCTCTTTTCCCCCGAGCCCCTTCACCATCCCCACGGAAAAGAACATCCCCATGGCATAAGAGAGGGCCATGAAGCCCAGCTTGTTCACGTACATGGCGGCAAACTTGCTGGAAATCGAAGAGATCGCGCCGGAGGCCACGGATATTGAAACCAGGATAAGCCCTCTTTTGATATTCCCCGTCAATTCCTTGCCCTCTTCCGCCTCTCTGGTGAGAATCACAATCACCCCGATGGCTGTCCCGATGCCGAAAACCTGATAGGTGGTGATCCGATCGTGGAAGTAAAGGATAGAGAAAAGAATGACCACCACCATGTTGAGCCGGATGATGGGGTATGCGACGCTCGTGGGGATGTGCTTCAAAGCCTCGATATGGGTGAGGGTCCCGATGACGAAAGAAGCGCTGTTCACTGCGGCGATGAGGATGAGATCCTTCCGATCCCCGAGCCCCTCGCCGGAAAGAACGAACGCTCCTGAGCTGAGGAGGGCGACCGTGGCCATGAAGGAAAAGGTTGTCCAGGCGGTATGGCATTTTCTCTCCGCAGAGACCTTGTACAGAAACCTTTGCGTTCCCATCAGAATCAAGGCGATCACGCTGAGGGCGTACCAACTGGCCATGAACCTTCTCCCGCCGCAGCCCCTGCTCCTCCGGGCCGCGAGATTCTGATGACGTAAAATAACAAATCAGAGCATCCCTGTCCAAAACAAAGCCCCTGCCCGGAGAGTCCTTCGGGCAGGGGCTTTGAACAACCTCGTGTGAAAACAAACTAATTCACCGCATCCTTGAGAGCCTTTCCTGCAACGAACTTAGGCAGATTCTTCGCCTTGATCTTGATCGCGGCGCCTGTCTGAGGGTTTCTACCCACCCTTGCTTTTCTCTTGCCGACCTTGAAAGTGCCGAATCCCACCAGGGTGACTGCATTCTTCTTCTTCAGGGCTTGCGTGATCGTCGCAAAAATGCAGTCCACCGCCTCCTGAGCCTCTTTCTTCGTACTCACGACCTTCGCCACCTCGTTGACCAGATCCCCCTTGTTCATGCTCTTTCCTCCTTCCTTGCTGGTGAATGTTTGGTGAAACGCACCCGCACAGTCTATACATCCATCCGAAGATTGCAACTCAAAATTCACGGATCAGAAAAAAAACATTTCATCCCTCCGTGCCGCGTCTCATCACGCCGTGCTCCCTGATGAAACGTGCCAGGACGTCATAGGGTTGCGCACCCACCAGCCTATCTTCTCCGAGAAAGAATGTCGGAACCGACGTGACGGCCATGGCGCGCGCCCGCGCCCAATCCTGATCCACTTCTTTTTGGTAAGTCCCACCCTTGAGGCAAGCTTCCGCCTCCTCTGCAGAAAGGCCCACAGAGGTGACGATACCTTATTCCTTCTTCAAACGATCAACACGCCCGGTGATGAAATAACACCAGGGTCAGATGTAATCAGAGAAAATCTCCAGCACAACCCCTTCCTTCACAGCCCATCTCCTTTCCGGCCTAAAGCATTCGGCCCAGGGCATCGATCCTGCGGCGGCCATGAGCATACCATCCCTTGCGCATAAATTCATCTTCAATTTCAAGAAAAGGGGAATCTTCCTTGACACTCTCTCTCAATTCTCCTATATTGCCGCGTCATAAGTTCGCGACGTTTCCTTTCTGTTTTCTTTCCTCCAAATTGAGCTTTATTGATCGCCCGATGGCCGTTTTCCTGTACCTTGAGCTTTGGACTTTGAACTGTCCCGGATGATGCCTTCCCCTTTGCCGGGGGAAGGTTTGTGGCACGACTAACCAAATCACGAAAGGGGGTTTACCATGGTGAGGAAGGTAACGATCATTTGTCTGGCAGTTTCGTTGACGCTCGGCCTGATGCTCTTTTCGTCATCAGGGGTGCAAAAAGCCCATGCCGCTGAGCCGGTTGTCATCGGCGTGCCCACGTCCCTTTACACGCCTTTTGGGAGCTATGGGCTGAAAGCGGTCAACCTCGCTGTCGAAGAGATCAACGCGAAGGGCGGGGTGAAGGTGGGAAATGAAAAGAGACCCTTCAAGGTGGTGGTGGCGGATACCCGCGGCGGTGAGCCCGGCACCCCGGTCCATGACGCCCTCATGGCCTACGAGAAACTGATCACGGAGCAGAAGCCCCATGCCATCGTGATCGGCGCGTTCCGCTCCGAGGTTCTGATCGCGGCCATGGACCTGGTGGCCAAAAACAGGGTGCCCCATCTCGGCACAATCGCCCAGACACCCCAGTTCCAGGCTCAGTTCAGGAAGGATCCCGCAAAATACAAATACCTCTTCCGCGTCACCACGGACGCCCTGGTGGACGCCACCTACATCGCCCACACCCTGGATCTTCTCAAGAACGATTTCAAGCTGGACAGGATCCTCTACATCTACCAGGACACGCTCTGGGCCAAAGCCTTTGCCGGGTTGATGCAGAAGCACTGCGCCCAGAACGGCTGGACCGAAATCGGTTTTGAACCTTACGCGGACGGCGCTTCCGACTTCTCCCCCGCCCTGACCAAGGCGAAGGAGAACAAGGCCCAGGTGATCGGGATGGTGTGGGACGTGCCTCTCGGGGCAGGGGTCTTTGCCAAGCAGTACGTCGCCATGAAGGTGCCCGCCCTCCTGATCGGGTTCATCCCGCCCATGGGATCCCCTTTCGCCCCCAAAGCCGTGGGGCCGGAAGTGGAATACAGCATCACCGTGGAATTCCCCGTGGGCGCCACTCTCGCCCTCGCCAAGCTTCCCAAGACGGGAGAGTTCCTGAACAAGTTCAAGAAAAAATACGGCGAACTCCCTGAACCGCCTGCCGTGAATTCCTCAGCCTATGACTCGGTCTTCGTCCTCGCCGCGGCGATCGAGAAGGCGGGAAGCCTTGACCCGGATAAACTCGTGGCCGCCCTGGAGCAGACCGATTATGCGGGCGTGTCGGGCCGGATCAAGTTCAATCAGGATCACGTGATGATCTTCGGAGAGAAGAGCGCTGATGAGACGGGGGTGTGCGTTGTCTTCCAGTGGCAAAAGGGCAAGGACGGGGTCCTGAAGCGGGTCCCCGTTTACCCTGAGTTTCTTGCCGAAGGGAAAATCCTCCTCCCTCCGTGGATGAAGTGATGAGAAAAGGCTGAAAGGCGCAAGGTCCGGGGTTCACGGCGGATAGCATCCGCGGAGAACGCGGGGCCCTGCCGTGCGGCACGGAACCTGCGCCTTGGATCGGAGATCTTCGGACATGGCTCTCCTGGTTTACGGTTTGATCAGCAGCGTGATCCTGGCCCTCTACGCATCGGGCTTCAGCCTCTGTTACGGGATCAGCGGCATCGCGAACTTCGCCCACGGCGCCCTCTACATCCTGAGCGGGTTCACCGCGTGGAACCTGATGAACGCTGCGGGCCTCCCCTTCTACCTTGCCGCCGCGCTATCCGTCCTCATCACAGCCGCCCTGGGGTTCGTCCTTTATTGGGGGCTTCTCCTGCGGGTGAGGGGGATCCCTCTGGCCGAATTGATCGTCACCTTTGCGGCGGGCGTGGGCATCCTGGAACTCCTGATGTGGAAAGGCTTTTACGGCATGCGCTACAGCCTGCCCATCTTTGCCCGGGGCGGCCTGGAGATCGGCCAGGTGGCCGTCGATTACCAGCGGATCGTGGTCCTTTTCACGGGCGTTGTCCTCGTGCTCCTCCTGTGGCTGTTCGTGCACCACACCAAGGTAGGCCTCGCCTTTCGAGCCATGGCACAGAACGAGCGCACCGCTCTATCCATCGGCATCGAGTCCGACTGGATCGGCTCTTTGAGCCTCGCTTTCGGCTCAGCCCTTGCCGCGGTGGCGGCGATGGTCGTGCTCCCCTTGGGGATGATGGAGTCGGTGATCGGCCTCGAGGTCCTCATCTACGCCCTTGCCGTCGCCATCGTGGGAGGCCTGGAGAGCACCCTCGGGATGATCGTGGGCAGCTTCATCATCGGGTTCGGCCAGGTGGCTGCGGCAAGGTACATCGGCGCCAAGTGGATGATCATCGTGCCCCTGGCGGCGATCGTCCTCGTCCTGGTCGTCAAGCCTTCGGGGATTTTCGGAAAATCCAAGGAACTGGAGGAGAGGGTTTGAGATGACCGAAGCCAAAGCCCAGTACCGGAAAAAGAGGCTGGATCGCGGTATCAAGGCAAGGGCGGATACGATCTTTGTGATCTCCTCCTGGAAGGATACCCTGTACCTGCTGCTGCCCCGGGTGGTACCCGTTATCCTGCTCCTCACCCTGCCCCTCCTGCTCACCGGTTACTGGGGGAAGGTGCTCGTTTATGCCTGCATGTACGGGCTCCTGGCCCTCAGCTGGGACTTCATGGCTTCCTGCGGCCTCTTTTCCCTGGGGCAGGCTCTCTTTTTCGGCATGGGAGCGTACATCGCCGGAACCCTCAACTATTACTTTCACCTGCCTCCGGCCCTGACCCTGCCTGTAGCCACCCTGGGCGGGGGCATCCTGTGCGCCGGCCTGCTGGCACCCGTGGTGAGGCTCAAAGGGGTCTACTTCGCGATGATCACCCTCATGCTGCCCCTTCTTTTCAGAAAAGTCATCGATACCACAGGCGTCTTCGGCGGCACCCACGGCCTGCCGTCCCTCTCGCCATTTCCGAGCGATCTCGTGGCAACGTATTTCGCCGTCGCCGGGTTCCTCGGGTGTCTCTTTCTTTTCCGAAGGGTCATCAGCTCAGACTACGGTCTTGTCCTCCGGGCCATCCGCGACGACGATCGGGCGGTGATGAGCGGCGCCATCAACATCTATTCCCGTAAGATCCAGGCCGTGTTCATTTCCGGGGCGGTCGGGTCTTTTGCCGGAGCGCTGATGACCCATCACTACCAGTTCCTCGGCATGTCCGCATTCGCCCTGGATTACTCCATCCTGCCCGTGGCCGCGGTCGCCCTGGGCGGGCCGGGCACGTTTTCCGGAGCGGCCCTGGGGAGCATGATCCTCGTCCCTCTCTCAGAGGCCCTTCGCGCCCTCGGCGGGCTCCGGATAGCGATCTACTGCGGGATCCTGATCGTCAGCATCATCTTGCTGCCGGAAGGCATCTTCCACTACTTGGCGAGGAAGTACCACCAGTTCGAGCGGGTGGTTGAGGTGAAATAGACATGGGAGAGGAGCCGATTCTCAGGGTAAGGAACCTGAAGAAAAACTTCGGGGGTGTCCTCGCGGTGTACAACGTGAGCCTCGAATTGAGGCGGGGGGAGTTCCTCGGCGTCATCGGGCCCAACGGCTCGGGCAAGACCACCCTGGCCAACCTGATCACCGGTTTTGTCAAACCGGACTCGGGAGAAGTCCGGTTCCGGGGCAAGGACATCACCGGCAAGATGCCTTATACGATCGCGGGGCTCGGCGTGTCGCGCACCTTTCAGATGGTCCGGCTTTTCTACAACCTTCCCGCGTACAAGAATCTCATCATTCCCCTGTGCTCGTCCCGGTTCAGGAAGATGAGAGGGGGCGAGTACGGGGAGCGGGATGACGTGGCGATCGACCTCCTGGACGACATGGGATTTGAAAGGGATTCCAACGTGCCCTACAAGGTGGCGGGCAGCCTCCCCCACGGGTACCTGAAGCGGCTCGACCTGGCCAGGGCCCTCGCCCTGCGGCCCGAAGTGCTCATCCTCGACGAGCTCTTCTCTGGCATGTCCATGTCCGAAGTGGCGAGCACCCTGCCCTTGATCGAGAAGTTCAACGAGGAAGGGCTGACGATCATCATGATCGAACACCGCCTCAAGGAGCTCTTCCGCGTGGTCGACCGGGTGATGGTGTTGAACTTCGGAATGAAGATCGCCGAAGGGTCGCCCCAGGAAGTAATGGAGACCGATGAGGTGAAGAAGGCCTACCTGGGGGTTCACATTGACCTGGGATGACCTTCCGCTCCCGGACCGAGAGGTTGGAACATGATTTATCCGTGGGTCAAAACCATCGCAGGAAGGGGTTGAGGGATGGGGTTCATGCTGGAGGCCAAAAACCTGATGGTCTTCTTCGAAAACGCCCTCGCCCTGAACGACCTGAGCCTCGGGGTCAGGCAGGGGGAGATCGTCGCCGTCCTGGGCTCCAACAGCGCCGGCAAGACGACCCTCATGAACACCGTGTCGGGGCTCATGATCGACATGCAGAAAAAAGAGGCCCGCAAAGGGGGGGTCCGGATCACGGTGATGGGAGAGCTCAGGTACGAAAACGAGGATATCCTCCACCTGAAGCCGAGCGCCAGGGTGAAAAAGGGGATCGTCCTCAGCCAGGAACGGCATCCCATTTTCCGCGACAGCGACGTGCTGGAGAATTTGAAAATCGCAGGCTACTTGCGCAAAGGGAGCGAGCTGAAACAAAGCATCGGTCTCATATTCGAGCTGTTCCCGATCCTCAGGCACCTCAAGAAGAGGAAGGCGGGTCTTCTGAGCGGCGGGGAACAACAGATGCTCGCGATCGGCATCGCCCTCGTGGCCAAACCGAGACTCCTTCTGATGGATGAGCCCCTTCTCGGCTTGAGCCCCCTGCTCCAGGCCGACCTTGCCCGGGCCGTCAGGAACATCAGGGAACAGGGCATCACCATCCTGATCAGCGAACAGTTTGCCAGGCCCATCATGCCGATCATCGACAGAGGCTACGTGATCGAAAACGGCATGCTCGTCATCACCGGCACCAGGGAGGAATTGGCCGGGAACCCGGAGGTCCGCGCCGCATACATCGGCGCATGATCTCACAAAAAGGATTCAACGTGATCACCCTACCGGCGGATACGATCTATGGATGCTTCGAGGAGACCTCGAAAAGGGCCCCTCAAAAGACCGCTTTGATTTACCTGGGCGAGAGGATCCCTTATGCCCTGATGGCGGAGATGGTTTCCCGCCTGGCCTCTTCCCTGTTTCGGGTCGGCGTGAGGGAAGGCGACCGGGCGATTCTCTACCTCTACAACATGCCCCAGACGATCATTTCATGGCTCGCCATGGCCAGGCTCGGTGTGGTGGCCGTGCCTGTGGCGCCCGTGTACGCCGCGGCCGACCTGAAGTATCTCGTTTCCGACAGCGGGGCTGAGACCATCTTCTGCATGGACACCAATTTCAATTATGTGAAGGAGATCCTTCCCGAGACCGGCCTCAAAAGGGTGATGGTCGCCAATCTCCTCGACCTCGTCCCTCCATGGAAAAGGATGATTGCCAGGGGGTTTGACCGCGTGCCGAGGGGCAAATCACCCGCGGGAAAAGGGGTCTTCTCCTTCAAGGCCCTTCTCAAGGAGGGCCGGCCCCAGGACCTGCCTGATTTCAAGCTTTCAGGAGGAGACCGCCACGCCCTCATCCTTTACACAGGGGGGACGACGGGGTTCCCCAAAGGCGTTCCCCTTTCCGAAGGCATCTTCCTCTACAGGGTCCTCGAGTGGAGGAGGGCGAGCTCCGGCGTGGTCTCTCCTGGTGAGGGGATCACGGCCCTGGCAGCGCCCCTCTACCATATCATCGGCGAGATGGATGCCATGGCCCCCCTGCTCGTGGGAGGAGAGACGCTCATCATGCTCCCCAGGGTGGTCCTGGATGCGCTCTTCGACCACATCCAGCGCTACCGCGCAACGACCATGTTCGCCGTGCCCGCCCTCTACCGGATGCTCCTGGAACACGACCGGGTTGATTTCTACGACATCCGCTCTCTTCGCTACTGCGGCACCGGGGGGGACGTGCTCCCTCCTGAAGTAGGCACCCGGTGGCTGAACCGGTACCAGACTCCCCTCTACCAGGGGTACGGCTCCACCGAGTTCTGCGGCGCCATCTCCATATCCTACGCGGCGGACGGCATCCCGCCCGTGGGGTCTGCGGGCAAGATCCTCCCGGGGAGCAAGTGGAAGCTCGTGGACCCGGAAACCCTCGAACCTCTCCCGGCCGGCCAGCCCGGTGAACTCCTCGGCACATCTCCTTACGCGGTCAAGGCTTACTGGAACAAGCCGGAGGAGTCCAAGGAGTGTTTCATCGAGATGGAAGGAGAAATATGGTACCGGAGCAAGGACATCGTTCGAATCGACGAGGACAACCGCCTGTTCTACCTCGACCGATCCGTGGACATGATCAAGCACAAAGGCTACCGCGTTGCTGCCGCGGAAATCGAAAGGGTGCTCCAGGAACACCCCTCGGTCCTCTCCTCGTGCGTTGTCGGCGTTCCGGACGAGAACGTGGGCGAGAGAATCAAGGCTTTCGTGGTCTTGAAGACAGACACCCGGGGGGTGAGCAGCTACGAACTCTCCAAGTGGTGCCGGGAGAGGCTCGCTCCGTACAAGACCCCCCATTACATCGAGTTCAGGGACATGCTCCCCAAATCAAAGGTGGGCAAGATGCTCCGGAGGGAGATGAGGGAGGGAGAGAGAAGAAAGATCTCCGCCTGAAACCCCTCCCCTATTTTTCGAACTTCTCTCCCCTTTCCAGGACCTTGATCAGGTCGTTCGCCCCCACCCGGTCGTTCAGGTCCATCCCGTTCATCAGGGCCGTCTCCTTCAGGTCATTCTTGGGAACACCGAGGGAGCGAAGGGTGTTTTCCACGGTGTCCGGCTTTCTCGCGGGTTTGACCCGGACCCGGTCAGGTTTCACGTTGATCCGCCTGGGGTCTGAGAGATCCCGAAACTGCCGCATCGTGCCCTCGAACACGCCGTCGTACTTGCTGAACAGGTTGCGAGAGGTCAGGCCGTGGAACACGCAGACCTGCTGGTCTTTTTCGATGAAATAGGACAACACCCTGTAGAGGCCCCCTTGGGTGCGGACTTCGGAAACGAGGCGATGGGAAGAAAGGCCGTTGACGTTGACGGAACCGGACTGGAGAACGACGGCGCCGCTCTTGTTCACAAACCCCTTGGCCGCCTCGTACGCTGATTTGCCGGATCCCAGAGAAAAAAGAATCGCCGCCTCCTTCCCCTCATGGATCATCTGCACCTGGGAGGTCGTGTTGTTGAGTTTCCATCCTGCAGGCACGGGAAACTGAAAACGCATGTCGGGATGGTAGAAGGTCCCCTTGTCCACGTATCCTTGCCGCGGGTCGTCACCATAGACCATCCCGTCAATCTGCTTCAGGTAACCGTCGCGATTGACCTTCGGGTCCTTCAGGCCGATTCGCTGCTGCCACTCCTGGGCCATGAGCCTTACGGTTTGTTCCCTTTCATCCGGGCTCGGATGGGTGGAAAACCAGCTGGGCAGGCCCGTCTTGTCCGACCCGGGGTTCATTTTTTTCAGGGACTCGAAGAAGTTGGCCATCTGCGCCCCGTCATACCCTCCCCGGCTCGCATACTCCACGCCCAGGGCATCGGCCTGCCTCTCGTTGTCCCTGCTGAAACTGAGAAAAAGCATCCCCACCCCGAACTGGGCGAGCCCTGACACCAGGTCGGGGAGGAAAATCCCCCCCACCCCCAGGCCGAGCTGGGCCAGCTGCGCCCGGCTCAGTTGCTGGGCAGAGTGGCGCGCCGTGATATGGCCGATCTCATGCCCCATCACGGTGGCCAGCTCCGCCTCGTTGTTGAGGTTGGCCAGGATGCCCCGCGTGAAATACACGTAGCCGCCGGGGACAGCAAAGGCGTTGACGACCGAGGCGTCGACGATCTTGAAATGGTAGTTCAGGTTGGGGCGATGGGACACTTTTCCCAGCCTCTGGCAGATCTCATCCACGTACGCCGTCAGCCTCGCGTCCTCGTAGACGCCGTACTCCCTCTTGATCTGGACATCCGTTTGCTGTCCCAGCTTGATTTCGTCCTCCTCGCTCACGAGCATCAGTTCCCTCCCGCCACTCACGGGGTTGACCGCGCAGGAATGGGCGGAGAAGAAGAGGCTGATCAGCCCGAGCCCTACCATGACGGATTGGATAAATGTTCTTGCCATGGAATCACTTCCTCGCTTTCCCTTGCTTGGAGACCGCATCCATCGCTTTCTTGACCGCCTCCGGGTTTCCAAGGTAGAAATTCCGCACCGGCTTCAGATCCTGGTCCAGCTCGTAGACGAGGGGCATGCCTGTGGGGATGTTGAGCTCCGGAATGACGTCGTCGGGGATGTCATCGAGGTATTTCACCAGGGCGCGCAGGCTGTTCCCGTGAGCGGCGATGATGACCCGCTTGCCCCTTCGGACCACGGGAGCGATCACATCGTTCCAGCACGGAAGGAAGCGATGGACCGTGTCCTTCAGGCACTCTGTCAGGGGGATCTCTTCCTTTTTCAGTTCCCTGTACCTGGGGTCTTTCGCCGGATTTCTCTCATCGCCTTCCTCCAGGGCAGGGGGACGAATGTCATAGCTCCTTCTCCAGATCTTGACCTGCTTCTCGCCGAACTTGTCCGCCATCTCCGATTTGTTGAGGCCCTGCAGGGCGCCGTAGTGGCGTTCATTGAGCCGCCAGTCCCGGACCACGGGGATCCACATCAGGTCCATCTCATCCTGGACGATCCAGAGGGTTCTGATCGCCCGCTTCAGGACCGAGGTGTAGGCAATGTCAAAGGTGTACCCCTCCTTCTTGAGGATCCGGCCCGCTTCCTGCGCCTCCTTGAAGCCCTTTTCCGACAGATCGACGTCCGTCCAGCCCGTGAACAGGTTCTCCTTGTTCCAAGTGCTCTCCCCATGCCTCAGCAATACGACCCTATACATCCCTCGCTCCGACCTCCCCTATTTTCGAAATGCCCCTCTGCCCGCGAACTTAGCTGCCTTTCCCAGTTCCTCCTCGATCCGCAGGAGTTGGTTGTATTTCGCGATTCGATCCGTCCGGCTCGCAGACCCTGTCTTGATCTGCCCGGCGGCGGTGGCCACCACCAGGTCGGCGATAAAGGTGTCCTCTGTTTCGCCGGAGCGGTGCGAAACCATGCACGTGTAGCCCGCCTCGGCCGCCATCCTCATCGCCTCCAGCGTCTCGGTGAGGGTCCCGATCTGGTTGACCTTGATGAGGATGGAATTGGCGATCCCCTCCCGGATGCCCCGGGACAGCCTTTCCGAGTTCGTCACGAAGAGGTCATCCCCTACGAGTTGTATCTTCTCTCCCAGGGCTTCACTCAGGAGCTTCCATCCTTTCCAGTCGTCCTCCGCCATCCCATCCTCGATCGAGACGATCGGGTACTGGCGCACCCAGCCCTCCCAGTACTCGACCATTTCCGCAGGACTCCTCTCGCTCCGGTCCGATTTCTTGAACACGTATTTTCCTTTGCTCCCGTCGAAGAACTCGCTCGCCGCAGGGTCCAGGGCGAGGCCCACTTCCTCACCGGCCCGGTACCCTGCCTGGCTTATGGCCTCCAGGATCAACTCCAGGGCTTCGTCGTTGGACTTGAGGTTGGGGGCAAACCCCCCTTCATCTCCCACGGCCGTGGAATACTTCCTCTTCTTGAGGACCCCCTTGAGGGTGTGAAAAATCTCAGCGCCCATCCGCAAGGCTTCCGCGAAACTTCCGGCGCCGTAAGGAGCGATCATGAACTCCTGGAAGTCCACGGAATTGTCCGCATGGGCACCGCCGTTCAGGATGTTCATCATGGGCACCGGCAGCAGGGATGCTGAGACGCCCCCGAGATAACGGTAAAGGGGCGTCTTTTGGGATGCTGCCGCTGCCCGGGCCGCAGCCATGGACACGGCCAGGATTGCGTTCGCCCCGAGCTTTTCCTTGTTGGGCGTGCCGTCGGCCTCGATCATCCGGTGATCGATCTCCCCCTGGAGGGTCGCGTCGAGTCCCACAACCGCGGCGGCGAGCTCTATGTTCACATGCTGCGCCGCTTTGCGCGTTCCCTTGCCGAGGTAGCGCGATTTTTCCCCGTCCCGGAGCTCCACGGCTTCGTGTTCGCCCGTGGATGCGCCCGAGGGGACCGCAGCCCGGCCCAGCGTCCCGTCATCCAACCAGACGTCGGCCTCCACGGTCGGGTTACCCCGGGAATCCAGGATTTCTCTTCCCATGATTTTGACGATCTTTGCCATCGCTCGCTCCTTGGTTGATTTCTCTCAGCCCATCAGGGGTCGTTGATCTCAATGAATGGAAAACGTGTCCCTTATTTCCCACCCCCAGCCGCTAAAGTCATTTCTTCTCAGGCCCTGGAGCCTTTCTCTTTGTACGCCGCCGTCACCGTCTCCATCGCCTGGGCCTGAATCTTCCTGAGATGCTCTTCGGATCGGAAACTCTCCGTGTAGATCTTGCAGATGTCTTCGGTTCCAGAGGGCCGGGCCGCGAACCACCCGTTCCGGCTCACCACCTTGATCCCTCCGATGTCCGCGTCGTTACCCGGAGCGCGGGTCAGGCGGGCGACGATGGGATCGCCGGCCAGGTCTTTCTCCCTGATCTGATCCGGGCTCAGCTTCTTGAGGGCCGCCTTCTCCTCCCGGGTGGCGGGGATGTCGATCCTCTCGTAAAAAGCGGTGCCGAACCTTTTCTCCATCTCCTTGTACAGTTCCCCTGGGTCCTTGCCCTCTTTCGCCGTTATCTCGCAGGCAAGAAGATCCATCACGATCCCATCCTTGTCCGTGGTCCACACGGTGCCGTCCTTTCTCAAGAAAGACGCCCCGGCGCTCTCCTCGCCGCCGAAACCGCAGGTGCCGTTAAGGAGGACATCCACGAACCACTTGAAACCGACCGGCACCTCATAAAGCCGCCGGCCGAGGTGCTCCGCCACCCGGTCTATCATGGACGTGGACACAAGGGTTTTCCCGACAGCGGATTCCCTTTTCCACCCCCCCCTGTTCTGGAAGAGATATGCGATGGCCACGGACAGATAATGGTTCGGGTTCAGGAGGCCTGCGCTCTTCGTGACGATCCCATGGCGGTCCACGTCCGCGTCGTTCCCGAAGGCGATGTCGAACTGATCCTTCAGTTCGATCAAACCCGCCATGGCATGAGGGGAGGAGCAGTCCATCCGGATTTTTCCGTCGTGGTCCACGGTCATGAAAGAGAAGGTGGGGTCTACCGTCCGGTTCACCACCTCCAGACAAAGCCCGTACCGCTCAGCGATGGGGTCCCAGAAATCGATCGAGGACCCGCCCAGGGGCTCCACGCCGATCCGCAGGTCCGCCCCTTTGACGAGATCCATGTCGATGACGCTCTTGAGGTCCTCCACGTAGGGCGAGATGTAGTCATATTCGTGCGTCGAGTCCGCCTTGAGGGCTCTTTCCAGGGGTATTCTCTTCACCCCTTTCAACCCCTCGGCGAGGATCGCGTTGGCCCGCTCCTCGATCGCCCCGGTGGTGGAGGGGTCAGCCGGCCCTCCTTCAGGGGGATTGTATTTCAAGCCCCCGTCCTCAGGAGGATTGTGGGATGCCGTGATGACCACCCCGTCGGCGAGTCCCCCCTTGCCTTTGCGGTTGTGGGTGAGGATGGCGTGGGAGATAACCGGGGTAGGGGTGTAGCGAAGGCCTTTCTGGACCATCACGGTGAGGCCGTTTGCAGCGAACACCTCCAGGGCCGTGGTGAGGGCCGGCTCGGAAAGGGCATGGGTGTCCATACCGATGAACAAGGGGCCTGCGATCTTACAGGACACCCTGTACTCGCAGATCGCCTGGCACACCGCCAGGACATGGCTCTCGTTGAAGCTGGTGCTGAAGGAGGACCCTCGGTGGCCGGAGGTCCCGAAAGAGACCCGCTGGGCTGGGTCCGAGACATCGGGACGACGGGCGTAATAGGCGGTGACCAGCCGCGGAATATTCACAAGAATGTTCCGGGGCGCCGGTTTTCCTGCCATTTCACAGGCTTTCATACCTCCCACCTCTAAAGAACAAACCTCCCCGGTCCAAGGCTCTCCCCCAGCCGGTCATGGCGTTTCAGAACATTTCTCTGATGTCGTCTCCCCCTCCGGCGCAGGAACAAGCTCGGCCTGGTACATGTCGAGGGCCAGCATGAAGACGGCGATGATGACCGGGCCTGCAACGAGGCCGAAAAAACCGAAGGCAGCGAGGCCCCCGAGCCCCCCCAAAGCCATCAGGGTGAAAGAGAGCCCGCTCCTGCCGCTGATGAGCAAGGGCCGCACAAGGTTATCCACCATGCCCACCACGAGGATGCTCCACCCCAGCAGGACAAACCCGTAGAGGGTCTCGCCGGTTAGGAGGAGAAAGGCGACAGCGGGAATCCATATGATCGCGTTGCCGACGAGGGGGACGAGGGCGGCGATCGCGCTCAGGATCCCCAGGAACGCCGGCGAGGGAAGACCCACGAACCAGTACCCCAACCCTGCGAGCAGCCCCTGGAGCAATGCCGTGACGAGGACGCCCATGACAACGGCGGACACGAGGTTTTCCACGGTGGCGTGGAATTTCTGTTTCCGGGCCTCGGGGATCGGAAGGGACGACCAGAAGCCGCTCACCAGCCTCGCCCCGTCCTTGTACAGAAAAAAGAGAGCCACGACAATCAGGAAAAGCTGAAGAACCAGGATAGCCGCCTGCCTGACCGCGCCGGTCAAGGAATCGAAGAGAAAAGAGATGACCCGTTTCGCCGCCTGAATCGCCGAGGCTTTCACATCGATTTGAGCGAACGCGGCCATTTCATCGACCCTCTTCATGATCGGCGCAACCCACGGGTGGCTCAACGCCTTGTTGACGGCCGAAACCTGTTCCGTGCCGCTCCACCGGCCTACCGCCTCCTGGATGTGGGTCACTTCCTGCACCAGCATGCCCAGGAGAAAAAGCGCCGGAATCACGACCACGACAAAAACCAAAGCCGTCATCCCGGCAGCGGCCCCTCCCCGCTTGCCCCTGAACAGGCGCAGGAGATGCCTGAAGACCGGATAAGTGGCGATCACAATCACCGCCGCCCACCCGAGAGCGCCGAGAAAAGGCCTCAGGATAGTGTAAAGCAATAATAGAAACACGATGACAAAGGTAAAAGCGATGAAGGCAAAAAAACGCTTCTGTCCATCATGCCGCCTTCTCCCCGGGGGGCTGCGACGGGCTCCGACATCGGAAAGAATAACTCCTGGGATCCCTCAAGATCCGGACTATAGAGAGGTTATCTCCCCTTGTCAATCTTTGGGCACGACATCCGTTGAATGGGCCATCGCGCTTGAGGGAAGGCCGGAGTGCGGAAAAGCGCAGAGGGCGCCGCTCTTACAGCGCCCTCTGATCAGGACAGGGAACAATCGTTCTCAGCTCATGCTCTTGGACCGATGGGAATCGTGACCACCGGGACGGGTGAGTTTTTCACCACTTTTTCCGCAACGCTCCCGAAGTGGAAATGGCCCTTCTGCCCATGGCTCGCCATGACCACCATGTCGATCTTCTCTTCGTCGATCAGCTTGAGGATCTCCTCTGCCGGGTCTCCGGCAGCCACGTGTTTGACGTAAAGACGGCACCCCTTGAGGTAATTGTTGCAGACCTGATCCAGCCGCTTCTTCGCTGTCTGCTCCTCCCACTCCTGGATTTTCCGGATGTGGGACTGCTCGAATTCTCCGTACCATGACTCGTGCTGGGCAAGCTCCGGGATCACATAGAGCACATGGACCTCGGTCTGGTATTTCTCCGACAAAGATGTCACATAATCAAGGGCTTTCTCGGCGTTGCTGGAAAAATCCGTCGGCCAGAGAACTTTCTTAACCTCCATGATGCCACCTCCTCGCTCGATTGATGAGAATGATTCCCGGTGATTCTCCTCGACCCTTCCGATAGCACCGTGAACTTAGTTAGCCTCGACGATTTGTCAATGCACGGATATCCCCTATTTTTTCTCCGTGGGGAAGCCTGCATCGGACCACTCGTTCCATCCGCCTTTCAGGGCAAAAACCTTCGAATAACCTGATCCGAGGAATTTCTGTGCCACACGGGCACTCGTGTATTCGTTCGTTCAGGCGCAGTAGAACACAAGGGTTTTGTCTTTAGGGAACTTGGTCATCCACTTGTCCACCTGCTCCGGATCTTCCCGCAGAGCGCCTTTGACTTTTGTATCGCTCGATTTCCAATCACTCCCCCTCCGCACGTCCACCACGACCACATCGGGGTTGCCGAGCATGGGTTTGAGTTCTTCCTTGGTTATTCTTTTCACATCAGCCGCTCTGGCCGGCGCGGCGATGGCCAGGGCCACGACCAGAATCCCAATAACCTTAACGAGTGTTTTCATCTTCTTCTCCTTTCTCGGGTTGAATTTCACCTTTGCCTGTCCGCTTTCCCTAAATCCATCCCTCCTTCAGCATGTGCTCGTACTGGTAAGGCGGCATGAGGGAGAAAAACGCCCTTTCCACCACCTCGCTAAGAGCCGGATGGATGTGCATCCCGTCGATGATCGCCCTCATCCCTTCCTCCTCCGTGTTCATCAGGGTGATGATTTCCTGGATGAGCAAAGAAGCCTGAGGGCCGATGATATGGGCACCCAGAACACGGCCGGATTCCGCTTCCACGATGACTTTGGCGAAAAAATCCCTGACAGCCATCGCATCCCCCTTGGCCGTGTTGTGGAACCGTTGGAACCCGATGAGAATCCCCTCTTCCCCGTAAGCCTCCAATGCATCCCTCTGTTTCAGTCCCACGGAAGCGATTTCAGGATACGTGAACACCGCATGGGGGACCGCCTTGTAATTGACCTTCACCTTGCGCCCTTGAGCGGCGTTGGAGTACACCACTTTGGACTCATAGTTGGCGACGTGCTTGAATAGGTGCTTCCCCACCGCATCGCCCAGGGCCCAGACGTTGGGCTGGGATGTCTCCAGGTAATCGTCAACGACGATCCACCCCTGGTCATCGACCTTGATCCCCCCTTTTTCAGGGTGGAGGATATCCGCATTCGACGCCCTGCCCACCGCGACAAGAACTTCATCGGCCGTAACCTTCTCCGTCTCCCCCGTGTCCACGTCCCGCGCAACAACCGCCTTCTTTCCTTTTCTTGAAACCCCTATGTCAATCACCTCGTGGCCCGTGAGGATGGTCATGTAAGGGGACATCGCTTTCTTGGCCAAATCCGAAACCTCCGGCTCCTCGGCAGGCAGGAAACGGCGGTTCCTCCCGATCACGGTCACCTTCGCACCCATGGCTGAAAAAAAATGACCGTACTCCGCGGCGATGTAGCCTCCCCCAAGGATCGCGAGGGTGCGGGGCAGGCGCTGCATGTTCAGGATCGTGTCGCTCGTGTAAAACGCAACGTCCTCCAGGCCTTTGATCTTGGGGATGAGGGGTTTGGAGCCGAGGCAGAGGAATATCTTCTTGGATGTGATGATCTCGTCCTGCACTTTGAGCTGGTAAGGGGCAACGAACTCGGCTGCGGCATGATAGTAGTCGATGTTTTTTGCCTCCATCAGCCCTGCCCTGATTTCCCCGATATCTCTTTGAAGGGTGGAGCGCATCCGATCCATGATACCCTCAAAGTCGACCCTTTTGACGGCCGTGCGAATCCCCAAATCCCGGGCATGTTCCACGATCCGCACGAGTTCCGCCGGGTAGAGAAGGATTTTGGTGGGGATGCATCCTCTCGTCAGACAGATCCCGCCCGGCTCATCCTTGTCGATGACCGCTGCCTTTCTATCCCGCTCGCTCTGAAGCATCGCTTCCACGATGTTCATCGCAGAGCCTGTTCCAACGGCGATGAGATCGTAGGCCTTCATCGGTCCTTTCCTTGCCCGGGAAGGGAGGATAGGAAATCCCTGTAGGCGTCTATGGTTTTCATCTCCTGCTCGAAATACGGCACGTGGCCGCACCTTTCCAGGATCACTGTCCTGCAATCCCTCAGCTCCTTCTCGAATTTCTCGACGGAAGAGACATGGGTAATCTCATCGTCGGCGCCCCAGATGATGAGGGTCTTGCCGAAAATCCGTTTCCCTCTGCTCATTGCTCTTTGGCCAGTTACGCCGCCTTTTCGAAAGCCCTTTCCCTGTCAGAAAGACGGATGACTTCAGGAACGACCTGAATGTAACGGACCGTACCCGCCTTATCCACCAGGATCACGGAGCGCGCAAGCAGCTTGAGGTCGTCCATGAGGAGGCCTGTGGCCCGGCCGAAATCCCCTGCCTTGTAATGTTTCCCCCTCTCGATCCTGCGCATCAGTC
>JAGUZM010000339.1 GCA_020060805.1 Deltaproteobacteria bacterium
AGGATTCCTGCGAGATCTTCCCTCTCGAACCGCCGGGCTATGTTTGCCCTCTGAGCATCCAACAGAAATGCGCTGCCTTTCCCTATCGTCCCGTCATTTGCCGCGGCGACGGCATCACCGGAAACAAAGCGTTTTCTTTTGAACGGCTCCATCACCGCCTTCATGACGTCTCGGAAAGGCTTTTTCTTGATCTGAACGGGGCCCCTCTCCAGGGAGACCTTCTCTTCCCGGTGACCCAGGTCGTATCCGGCAAATTCGTGCAGGCCTATTTCGATTTCCTCGCCAGGGCAGACAACGGCAGCCGGTAACCCCGGTCTTGCAGAGGCCTAGGACGGGAAACAGCGGGCAAAGTCCTTCATCAGCCGGGGCGATCCCTTGATGCGAATCTTCCGGCCGAGCAAAGCCCACAGGAGATTTTTTTCCTTTGCCAGGAACGCCACCCATGTTTGACTGTCCGCCGTGACATGCAGGTCAGGGGTGCCCACGTGACCCTCCGTGACTTCGATGCCCTTGTCTCTGATGACGACCGTGCCTGAGCACTCTTCAGCTCCTGTGAAGGTGAAATGGTAAGTCGAGTCCATCCCTTCGGACTGATCTCTCTGGAAGACGATCGGCAAGCTCCTCAGGAAGCCTCGCGCCGAATCAGGCCGGAGACCGTTGCCGACCCTTCTGATCGCCTTGTGGGGGAAATGCTTGGCCACGTGGGCTTCCGCATCCGATCCGGGGACGACGTAGATCTTCTCTTCCTTTTTCTGAAGGGGTTTAACCACTTCCGCGATGTACTCGGCCCGATGATCAAGGTATCTCCCGATGACGTCCTCCCCGGCAGGACACGCGGCCATGCAGTACGAAGATTTGTTGCAGATCCCGTAGCTCAGGGATTGCCACATGGAGACGCTCTCCGGATCGCTCATCTTTTTTCGGTAAGAACGGACATCCTTGCTCGAGACGACCTTTTCCACCCAGTCCAGAAAGCCACCCAAACGATCCCGATAATTGTGGGTCATGCAGGTTGTGAAATTGAAATGGCCGTCAGGCCCCACCGCTCCGACCGGGCAAACAGAAACACAGAGCTTGCATTCGATGCAGGGGTTGAAATCGAGAGGCCGGTCATAAGCCGTTGCCTCTCCATCCAAGAGGATCGTACCCAGGACGATGAAGTTCCCGAACCTGGGATGGATGACCAGACGATGGTGGCCCATGGCCCCTAAACCGCCGGCCACGGCGATCGGCTTGTGGGATATGGGCCACATCTTGCCCGGCCACTTGGCCATATCCATCGGGAATCCGCCGGAGGGGCTCAAGCCGGGCACGCCTCTTTCGGCGAGGGACTTCACCATTCGACTCGCCACAGCATTGATCTTCTCGAATGTCCGGAGAAATTCGAGGTCAGACACATCCCGCGACACGGAGCGGATGTTTTCCGGGTTCATCCGGCAGACGATGCTCATAAGGCTTTTTGTGCGGGGAAAGATCCTGAGAATCTCATCCTTTTGATTCTCGATTTCAGGCCGGCCGATCTCCACCAGGGCGACGTCGTCCGCCCCTGCCTCCAGAGCCGCAGCCTTCAGCCATTTTGCATCCAGTTTTTCCGGGGCCGTGGGAGCGGCTCGCAAGCCAGCCTTTTCACGGTACGATTTAACGGTGGGGTGTTCTTCAAGCTTCGTCATGAATCCTCCTTCATTCGAAGGCCCTTGGGCTCAAGCCTCCCAAACCTCCGGCGGCACCGGGCCCATCGTGTGGTATTCAATGCGGTAAGGCGTGACCTTGCAGACGCAGTAATTGGGGTCGTCCGGGCCTGAGAAAATGCCTTGGAGATGATCGAACCAAACCGCCTTTTTTGTTTTCCCGTCGGTCAGAATCTCCGCCCTGGCCTGGATCTGCAAGTACGACTCCGCCGTCTCGAGGCTGGTAACGCCGGTGGTCAGGTGCACTTCCGGGTTCTTTTCGATCTGTTTGACCTTGCGGGAGTTGGCAAAGGTAGCGATCCAGATGATCATGTCATCATCCATCCTGGGGGGCGTTACGTAACGAACCCAGGGTTTGCCGTTTTCCGTCACGGTCGCCAGGGCGCACAAAGTGACGCCCCTCATCTTAGCCAAGATCTTTTTTTTCAGCTCTGCCATGCTTACCTCCTCTAGCGAACGTTTCTAATACGAAGGCACAAAAAAGAAAACTTCTCCACCATGAAAGTCGCATTCACAGCCCCCTCGACCATCAGCCCCTCAAAACGTGGTCGAAGATAAACCTGATGTGGTTCTCAAGGGGTCCTGGCCCCTTGACCGCCTTCATGTGCACGAGGGCCCCATGCCAGCTGCTGACCAGGAAATACGCCGCTTCCCTCACGTCGAGGTTTTGGGAAATCTCCCCTCCCTGCTGAGCCTCGGCCAGCAGCCTGGCGTAAATGTCAACGATAGAATCCAAGGCTGTTTTGAGCTTCTCCCGGAAGGCCGGGCTCAAATCCCCCATTTCCTGGGCCAGATTGCCGATGGGACAGCCATAGGCGTAATCCTTTGACCTGAAAAACTCGATGAACCACTCCAGGAATTTCCTGATCCTTTGGAGGGGAGGGATGGCGGCATCTTCAAGGATGCCTTTTGAAAACTGGGTATAATACTCTACAAAATAATCGATCAGCTGAAGCCCGAAGTCATCTTTGCTCTTGAAATAGTTGTAGAATGAGCCCTTCGGCACCTCCGCCGCATGGAGGATCTCCTGGATGCCCGTGTGGTTGAAACCCTTGAGGTGAATGATCTCTGCTCCGGCTTCCAGTATTCTGTTCTTGGTGCCTGCCTTCATATGAAGCGCTCCACCTGGTTTTACTCAACGGATGAGCTTTCAAATAGACCGGTCGTCTCGAAATGTCAAGCTGAATTTCTTAAATCCCCAAAAAAGTCCCCCCGGAGAAGCAACAAATGCCGTGTCATTCAAGCCACATGCTCTATACTGGGAGAACAAACCTGTACCCGCAGGCAGGTTTACCCTGGATTTTTCGAAACCCATTCCATATGATGCAAAAAAAGCTTAAAGAGATCTTGGAGACCTCGCATTTCGCTTGTCCGTTGTTAACATCAGCCGTTAGAAACGAAGTCCGTTCTTTTGGGGAGTAGAGGGATGAATAGAATGAACCCGCAGGACTATCCTTTCCGGTGTGTTTTGAGCTTTAAACCCCTCATTGACTACGCTCAGCGAAACGTGAGTTCCTGGGGGGAGACGGGTGTTTCTTTCATGGAGAGGCTCAACAAAATGCTTGAACAGGCGCCTGAATTCCACGCGCCCATAGAAGATCTCTCGCTTCTCAGCCGCCACAGAGAACTTGTGAGAAGCCTCGTTTCCCTTGTTCTTCCTCCTGCTTCCTGGGAGAGCGACCCCGTGGCTGTGCTCGTTCCCTTTGTTCTGAAACCTGTCTTTGTTTCTCCTTCATTTCGACGGCTCCTGATCGACGAACACGGCCAAGTCAAGGGAGCCGCCGCTGTCGGAGAGGAGCATTTTCTTCGGGGCCGCATCCTGAGAGCTTACTACTTGATTCTCGAGAAGTACTACGGCATCCGGCAGAAATTTGATTACCCTGTCGTTCGGGTTGTCCCTGATCCGGAGACAGGATTGGATCTTTATCTCAGGATCAAACCCAACTTGAATTTCGTGGAAGTCATTCCCAAATCCGAGGTCAAGCAGCTTTCAGACAGGGAAAGATCCAAGCTCTTGGAGCACCTGGCTGACCCCGGGGTTCTCCGGGAGATCCTGCCTCCTGAGAATTTTGAAATTCACGGGCTCGCGGTTTTCAATGTCATTGATGTCACCCACTCAGAGATCCTCACGGGTCTCGAAAAAGACCTCATCGATCAGGAATCCATATTCTCCATGGCCGGCTTTTTGCGCCTCCAGGAGAGGCTTCGGATCCTCTTTCGAAGCCCTGATGTCGTCGTAGGTTTGGCCGCAATCCATGAAGGCCATGTCATGCTCCTCAATCTTGGGTGTCAGGTAGCTTGCGGTTCGGTCTTTTCAGATTCCCGCCATATCCCGGTTTCTGAATTCAAAGGAAGCCTTTATGAACGAGCGATAGAAGAAAACACGATTCTTCGAATCCGGGACCTCCGAGAGGAGTCTCTCTCTTCCCAGACTGATGAGGTTATGCGCGCATCCGGGGTGAGATCTCTCATGATTGCCCCCCTGACCTACAAGGGAGAAACGATCGGGACCCTGGATATCGAATCGCCTAACCCTGATGAATTCGGTCCCATTGATATTGCTTTAATGAATGACATTGCCCCTATCTTCTCCTTGGCCATTAACCGTGCCATAGAAGAGATTGATCATAGCGTCCAGAGCATCATCAAGGAGAAGTGCACGGCCGTCCATCCGGCGGTGGAGTGGCGATTCCGAAAAGCAGCATTTCAGCATTTGGATCGCCTCCGCATGGGACAACCATCGGACCTTGAAGCGATTGTCTTCAGGGGCGTGTACCCGCTATACGGGGTATCCGACATTCGGGGTTCCTCTATCGCTCGCAACCAGGCGATCAAGGACGACCTGGAGGAGCACCTGCGGCATGCCTTGCAGATCGTTGACCTCGCCGGGCGAGCGAGGCCGCTCACCGTCCTCGAAGAGCTCCGGCACCGGCTCAGAGTGGAGCGCGAGCGGATCAACGCCGGTCTCGGGTCGAGCGGCGAAGCGGCGGTAGTGGGATTGCTGAAGCGCGAAGTGGAGCCCCTTTTCCCGCACCTTCGAAGCTTCGGTCCCGATGTCCTCCGGGCTATTGATGATTACGAAAAGATCCTCGACCCCAAACTGGGATCGGTCTACCGGAGGCGAAAGGAATTCGAAGAGAGCGTCTCTCTTCTGAGCCAGCGGGTATCCTTCTATCTGGACAGGGAGGAGGCGGAGGCCCAATCCGTGTTCCCTCACTATTTTGAGAAGCACCAGACCGACGGCGTGGATTACCTCGTCTATGTCGGTGCAAGCCTTGTCGAAGACGGCTATTTCAACGAGATCTACCTGGAGAATTTCAGGTTGTGGCAGATCATGGTGGCCTGCGGCATCGGGTGGCTGACGGAGGAGCTCAAGAAAGAACTGGCGGTGCCTCTGGATATGGCCCACCTGATCCTCGTCAGCCGGTCGCCCCTATCCATCCGGTTCAGGTTCGACGAGAAACGTTTTGACGTAGACGGCGCCTACGACATTCGCCACGAGATCGTCAAGTCCCGGATCGACAAGGCCCTTGTCAGGGGGAGCGGAGAGCGCCTCACCCAGCCAGGGAAGATCGCCGTCGTCTATTCCCAGCCCCTGGAGGGAAGAGAGGCGCGCCGGCACATGCAGTTTCTGGGATCGAGCGGTTATCTGAAGGGAGACCTGGAATCCCTGGATGTGGAAGAGCTTCCGGGCGTCCACGGCCTCAAAGCGCTCCGGATGGGCATTGACCTGGAATCCACGGTCCTCCCAGACAGGGTCAGGCGAATGATCGATTGAGAAGACCCCCCCTGTCTCACGCGACGAACTCGGACAAGTCCCTGTTCGCCGGGGGGATTATGGTTTCTGTTGACACTTGGCCGCACGGGATTAAGATAAGACGAATCAGTCACAGAATTTCCCCCCTTTGAACCCCCTTTCGGAGCCCTGTCGATGATTGAGAATTTTGACCCCACGTTGTTGGCGCGTTTGCAGTTCGCGTTCACCGTTTCGTTCCACATCATTTTCCCGGCCTTC
>JAGUZM010000506.1 GCA_020060805.1 Deltaproteobacteria bacterium
CAACCGCGCCTCCCCCCACGGCTTTGCTTGGCTCCCTGCTTCGAGATCCTGCATGGTCGGGTAGGAGAGGAGCTCTTGGAGAGTCACGATCGTGGGTGGGCTCAGGGGGATTTCCCCGAGGAGATTGCCGTAAAGAGCCTCTCTGGGACTGACCCAGAGGCCATGGGTGGTTTCCCTGGCATCCGGGATACAGGCCTGGTTCCCGGGCATGAGGGCGATGTAAAACCGCGTGTCAAACCGGTACTTCATCGCCTCCGGCGTGATCCACTGAGCCCATCGCAGGAGCCGTGAAAAAGAGATAACCCATTCTCCTGAGAGGACCCACTCCCTGAGCCACGATTTGCGAAGTTTCCCATCGCCGCGAAAGGCACACAGCTTCTCCATTTCTCCGGGTCTCTCCTCCAGCCCTCGCGCCAGCAGAACCCCTGCTTCCTCAAAGGTCTCGCGAATCGCGCAAACCCCGTGCCCGATGGTATACTCCTCGCTGAGCCCTCCCCCCAGCCTCCTGGAAATCGCCCCAGGGTCAAGGTCCGCATGGTCCTGCCAGAACGCACGCTCGAGATCTCCCGGATCCATCCCCCCGCCGGGAAAGACGTAATTTCCGGGGAAAAAGCGGCTCCCCCCGCTCCGCTTGAGGAGGTAGACCTCGAGACCCTCGGCGCCCTGCCTCGGCAGGACGACCGTAGAAGCGGGCCGCGGCGCTTCAAGAGCTTCTGTCATAAAAGGTTTTCTCCGCTCAGGGGTGCAGGCAACCTTTAAAGGTACTTCTCCCTGTTCTCCATGAAAGCTTTGTATACCCGGTAATGCTCCGTCTCCTCGTAAGGGACTTCTCTTGCCGGAATCTCATCAAAACTGTAGATCTGCGCTCCCGGGCAGGCGAGAAGGATGGGGGAATGGCTGGCGATCACAAATTGCGCGTGGCCTTGACCGGCCATCTCTTTGATGAGCCTCACGAACAGCAGTTCACTCCGGGGTGAGAGGGCGGTCTCGGGCTCGTCCAGGAGATACAGCCCTTTGATCCGGTACCGGCTCCTGAAGAATGACATCAGCGACTGCCCGTGGGATTGGGCATTCAGGGACTTCCCCCGAAATACCGGAGCATCATGGGATCAGCCACGGCCCATTCATCGAGGCTCTGCGCAAAGTGATGGAAAAGCTCGGAGGAGAAAAAGGAGCCCGCAACAGCACCGTCCGTCCACTCGACCTGAATGAACTGATACAGGTGATCCTCGTACGGGTTATTCTCATAGCTGAACCTCTCCCGGTCCTTCCAGATATGGATGCCGCACCTTTGGGCGATCGCTTCAAGGAGGGTTGATTTGCCGCTCCCGTTCTCTCCCACGAAAAAAATGACGGGAGAACGAAATTCGAGGCTCCTGGTGCGGCGAAGAATCTCCTGGTTGAAGGGATAGCGTGCTTCAGTAGGGTATTGGTCAGCCAAAAGGGTTATTTTCTTGAGATGCATCATACCATGCTCTTAGGATGGGATACGAAAAGAAGGGCCGATCCCGGGAGGAGACGACGGCACAAGGCTTTGTTTTCTCTTTTCTGAGAACCCAATATAGGATAAGGTCACGGGTGTGTCAATTTCCCTGAAAGGGATGGATCGTTTTACGAAAGGCGGTAGGCGACGATGATCGTTGATGTGGAACGCCGGGTTGCTGTGGAATCCGTGATCAAGGCGTGCAACCTTTGCCGGACGGTGCAATCCGCCCATGTTGCCGGAGGGGTGATAGGAAAAGAGGACGGCTCACCCGTGACGGTTGCCGACTTCGGCGCTCAAGCGGTCGTGAGTGCTCATCTGATGGCCGCTTTTCCGAATCTCCCCCTGGTGGGTGAAGAAGACTCCAAGCTATTGCGCCGGAAAGACAATGCAACGTTGAAGCAGGCGGTGATGAAGTATGCCCAGGGGATCAGCCCGCACCTGAGCGATTCCCAGGTTCTCGAAGCGATCGACAGAGGAGCGGCTGACGGTGGCCCTCAAGGCCGGTTCTGGACCCTCGACCCGATTGACGGCACCAAGGGTTTCCTCCGAGGCGACCAGTATGCGGTTGCCCTGGCGTTGATTGAGAACGGCAGGGTCGTCCTCGGCGTGCTCGGCTGCCCCAACCTCCCTTTGAACCCGGCTCAGCCCGAGGGCCCTCGGGGCGCTCTCTTTGTGGGTGCCAGGGGACAGGGGGCCGGCCTGATGAGTCTCGATGAACGGGCGGAAAGAAAGATTCGTGTGACAGATATCGAGGACCCGGCACAGGCGGTTTTCTGCGAGTCCTTTGAGTCCGATCACTCTTCTCACGATGACTCTCTCAGGGTGGCGAAGCTCCTGGGCACCAAGCACCCTCCGGTCCGGATGGACAGCCAGGCGAAATACGGGGTCCTTGCCAAGGGGGATGCGGCTATCTACCTCCGCATTCCCACGGAAAAATCCTACACGGAACTCATCTGGGACCATGCTGCGGGCGCGATGATCGTGGAAGAGGCTGGCGGGGTGGTGACGGATATCCACGGCAAACCCCTCGACTTCTCCGCAGGGAAGAGACTGAGCCGCAACCACGGCGTCATCGCCAGCAACGGAAAATTCCATGGTCGCATCGTCGAAGCCGTGAATTCAGTCATCGGCACGCACCGTACGCGTGACTAGCACAGGTTGAAAAAATAAGCTTCTCGGAGGAGAGCCATTTCACTCCCATGATCGTCCAGGTTTACGAAATCCAGACGCCTGAGGAAGCGGAGGCTTGCATCTCCCTCGGTGTCGATCACATCGGAAGCGTCATCCTCTCAGAGTCGGGCTGGCAGCAGCCCCGGATCAGGGAAGTCATTCGCGTTTCACGAGGCACGAGTGCCAGGAATAGCCTCATCCCTCTTGTCCGGGACAGAAACGTGCTCTTCAAGGCCATGGATTACTACCAGCCCCACTACGTTCATTTTTGCGAAAGCCTCGTGGATTCATCGGGGCTTATGGTGAATCTCGATTCCTTCATAGAGCTCCAGAGTGAATTCAGAAAAAGGTTTCCCGAGATCCGAATTCTTCGCACCATTCCAGTGCCATCCGACGAGCACCGCCGTCCAATTCCGACCGTCCAAGTCGCATCGGCCATGGAACCCCACTCCGACCTCTTCCTCGCCGATACCTGGCTCCCCCAGGAGCCGGTGAAAGGATTCATCGGCATCACGGGCCGCACCGCCTCTCAGGAAAAGGCAAAAGAGCTTGTTGTCGCCAGCAGGCTTCCTGTGCTGCTCGCCGGCGGCCTGTCTCCTGAGAACGTCTACGATGCGGTCAGCAAGGTGATGCCTGCGGGAGCGGATTCCTGCACCCACACGAACCTGGCTGATCCGGAGGGGAACCGGGTCCGCTTCAAGAAAGACCTCCGGAGGGTGGAAGCCTTTGTGAAGGAAGTGCGAAGGGCGGGGGCGTTCATAAAGCAGCACATCGAGCGTCTCCGGAAGGAGATTGCCCTGCTCAAGGAAGAGCTGCGCGAGCGGGAAGCAGCGATCCCTCCCCACTCCATAAGACCTCACCAGATTCTTCGAATCGAGGAGCTTGAGGATGAAATTGCTCTCAAGGAAAAAGAAATCCAAAGGATCAGGGAATTCTAACGGAAAAGACCCGCGAGGAGGCCCCCCGCCTCGGGATCAGAGGCGTGCTCCACTGGACAGGCGCTCGGGAAGTGATCGGCGCAAAGCCTATAAGCTCGGCTACTTTACGGGTGGCGGCGTGGAGCGAAGGAGCGGCGTGGAGAAAAGGTCAGGCATGGATCGTCGGGAGGGATCGCAGTTCCAACAGGCCCTTCAGGATCGTTTGCTGGACTGTATCGAGATCAACCCTGAGGCTGATCCCCAGGGGACCATCATCTGGCTCCACGGGCTGGGCGCGGACGGCCATGATTTTGAGCCCCTGGTTCCGGACCTTCAGCTTCCCCCTTCACTCCCCATTCGATTTCTCTTTCCCCACGCACCGGAGCGGTCAGTGACGATCAACGCGGGCATGGTCATGCGCGCCTGGTACGACATCCTGGAACTTTCGGACCCCACCTCTGTCAGCATGGAAGATCTCCTCGAATCAGCTGACCTCCTCCGCCGGCTGATCGAAAACGAAGCCCGGAGAGGCATTGAGCCTGACCGCATCGTTCTTGCAGGATTCTCCCAAGGGGGAACGATCGCCCTTCACACCGGCTTGAGTTATGACAAAAAGCTCGCCGGCATTCTCGGCTTGTCTACCTATCTTCCGGAACTCGGCACCCTCTCACAGGACTGGAAGGAGATCAACAAGCCCGTTCCCATCATGATGGCCCACGGTACGATGGACCC
>JAGUZM010000068.1 GCA_020060805.1 Deltaproteobacteria bacterium
TACCCCCTCCACCGAGGTATCATAAAAAGCTGTTTCTTTCATGAATGACTCGGAGCGCGCAGCCTCCGAGCCCGCTGCTTGTATCTGGGCGTTTTTGAGTAACCTGCCAGCGGGTCATTTTCAGGATCCTGCCAGTGACAAGGGCCAGGGGGACAGGTGACAAGTTTCGAGAGACATGATAAAAAAAGCGGAAAGACGTCACCCGTCACCGGGCACTCGTCGCTGAGGAGAAATGCTGACCCAACTCACCATCTCCAACTTCGCCATCATTAGCCACCTGGACATCCACTTCAAGCCGGGCCTCAACATCCTTTCAGGAGAAACCGGGGCAGGCAAGTCCATCATCATCAGCGCTGTGAACCTGATTCTCGGCGGAAGGGCCCATTCGGATCTTATCCGGACCGGAGCCGATGAGGCGCGGGTGGAAGCCCTGTTCCGTTTGCCACCCCATCCCTCGATCAGCAACGCCCTTGGGGACATGGGGATCCCCTTTGACGGAGAACTCCTGATCAAGCGACACATCTCAAGGGAGGGGAGGAACAAGATTTTCATCAACGGGTCAATGGCGACCCTGCAGATGCTCTCAAAGGTCGGGAATTTCCTGATCAGCGTGTCAGGGCAGCACGAGCACCAGCTCCTCCTGAAACCTGAAAACCATCTTTATCTCCTCGACGACTTCGGCGGCCTGTCAGAGGAACGCCTCAGGTTGAACGCCCTGTTTGCCAGGTATCAATCCGCCCAGGAGAAGAGAGCCTCCCTGGAGCGGAAAATCCGGGAAATGGAGGAAAGGCAGGAGTTGGAGAGGTTCCAGGGGGAAGAGATCGACCAGGCAGATATCCGGGAGGATGAAGACCGGCGCCTGGAGGTCGAGAAAAAGCGGCTCCAAAACGCGGAACAGCTGAGGAGCATTGTGGAAGAAACGTATCAGGTCCTTTACGAAAAGGATGGGGCGGTGCTCTCCGAGGTATCGGCATGCATCAGGCGACTCGCCAAGGCGGTTGAGATGGACCCGGAGCTTCAAAGCGCGATGGATATCCTCACTTCTGCAAAAGCGCAGGTCGAGGAGGCAGCCCTTGAGATCCGCAGCCGTCAGGAGGCTGCATTCATGGATCCCCATCGCCTCGAAGAAGTGGAGGAACGCCTCCAGGTTATCCTGAAACTCAAAAGAAAGTACGGATCATCTCTGGAGGAGATCAAGCGATTCAGAGAACAGCTCTCGAAGAAAATGGAGAACCTGGGCGAGAGCAGGGCAGAAGTGGAGCGGATGAGGCGAGACACAAGGGAAATGGAGGGCGAAATCGCTTCCAGAGCCTCCCAGTTATCCCGAAACAGGAAGGAAGCGGCTCGGAAATTCGAAGAGGCGATCCAGGGCGAACTCAAGCTTCTCGATATGGGGGGTACAAGGTTCGAAGTGGGCTTCCGCCAGGCAGCCGGCCCCGATGCCGCCGATCAAGAGCTCACGAGTCAGATGAGAGCGGACGGCCTGGACCAGGTTGAATTCATCCTCTCGCCCAATATCGGGGAAGACTTGAAGCCCCTTTCGAAAATCGCCTCAGGAGGAGAACTCTCCAGGATCATGCTGGCCATGAAAACGATTCTCGCCAGAACCGCATCCGTGGAGACCATCATTTTCGACGAAGTGGATTCAGGAATCGGGGGAGCGACTGCCGAGGTGGTCGGGGATAAGCTCCGTTCCCTTGCGGGTTTCCATCAGATCTTCTGCATCACCCACCTTCCCCAGATTGCGAGCAAAGGGTCAACCCATTTTCTCGTGAGGAAGCGGGTTATCGACGGCCGAACGGGGACGGTGATTTCGGAATTGAATCGGGAGGAGCGGGTCAAGGAGATCGCGAGACTCCTCGGGGGCAAGATGATCACCCCAAAGGCGATAGCCCATGCCAAGGAAATCCTGGGCTAGTTCTTGGGCCGGATGATCTGGCCTTCCGTGAACAAGGAACTGGCCAAGGGGGTCGCGACAGCCTCACTTTCCAGGACTTCCGTCACTTTGATTTCCCCCAGTTTCATCCCCAGGGGCGCCAGGAAGCTTCCATCTGCCGAGAGGAGGGGTTCGCCCCGGCCGTAAACCTCAAAGACCCGGCCCACCTTCAAGCCGATATCGCTTCCGGCGTTGATCGTGATCCTGTCCCCCCTCGCGGCCACGATCTTCCCGGACCAGGGCTGTGACCTCAAGGCGTCGGATACGATCGATGCCTGGGCTTCCACGATGTCTACCAGGGCGTTTTCCACCGCACTGGCGGTCACTTCAGGCTTGGCTTTTGTCCCTTCTTCCTCTTCCTCAAAAATGTCGACCTCAGCCCTGACTTTCCTGCTCTCAAGGTGGCTCAGGAACAGGGTTCCCGTCGTCAAGTCAACCGCATTCACCACCATGGAGATCTCGCCCTCATGCTTCACCTTCCGGAAAGGCCAGATTCCCGCTTTCCGCGAAGTAAAATCAATCGGGCTGATGACCGCTGTCAGAAGGACATTCATGCCCATCTGGGCTGCTTTCTTCGCCTGATCCGGGTCAATCACAATCCCGTACCTGAGCGATTTCGCTTTTTCCGCAGGGGCCGGCGGGTTTGAGGCTGCAGAGACGACCACGTTCCCATCTTTGGTAAGGGCGGAGACCAGGATGGAAGTCATGCCCGCCATTTTCTCTTTCCCAAGCGCAGCCTGGTCGAGAATGGGCAGAACGAGAACCCTTTTCTTGAGATCCGATGGATCCGACGTAAAGGATCGATAGAACTTCTTGGTCGTTCCGCACCCCGCCACCAAAAACAGGAGGAGGGAAAAAA
>JAGUZM010000369.1 GCA_020060805.1 Deltaproteobacteria bacterium
CTATTTGTCGGATGAAAAAATGCCGTTGATGCTGAACTCCCTCGACGCCCTCGTCGTGGTCAACCGGCTATCCGAGTTCGGGAGATTCAGTTACCCTGTCAAGTTGTACGAGGCCATGGCCTGCCAGATACCGGTCATCGCGACAAGAACGCCGCCTGCGGAGTGGATCCTCGGCGGAAGAGAGCAGTCTCTAGCGAAACCGGATGATCCAGCGGACCTTGTGGAAAAGGTGAAGCGGGCGCTGCCTTTATCGCGCTTCCACTACGGTCAACAAAACACATGGGAGCAGTCATCCCGCGTTTTTGAGGAGGCCCTGGGGTCGGCCTGGAAGACCGCCTCCCGGCGTTAGAGGCACTGTCTGTTTTCCCGGTGTCTCTCATCCTTCTCGACCGTCTCCTCATAAACCCGCTTGAACTGGACTGCGATGGTCGGCCAGGAAAACCTTTTTCTCACATGATCCAGGGCATTCTGCCTCATTTCTCGCCTGAGTTTCTCATTGTCAAAAATCTCGATGACCTTAGAAGCAAGATCATCCGGGTCTTTTTGCCGGACCAGAAAACCGGTTTCCCCGTCCTTGATGATATCCGGAATCCCGCCTATGTCTGTGCCGATGGCAGGTGTCCCGCATGCCATCGCTTCAAGAAGAACAACGCCTAACCCTTCTGTTTCACCCGTCCGGCTGATAATCGATGGGAGAACGAAGACGTCGGCAGCCGAGTAGAGCCTTGGCAATTCAGCCTGAGGGACACTTCCCCGGAATTCCACATGCCTTTCAAGGCCGAGCCTTCTCGTAAGGTCCATGAGGGATCCCTCCTGGGGTCCGGAGCCTACAATCAAGGCTCTGAGGCGAGGGTAGTGCTTCAGGACTTCAGGAAGGGATCTCAGGAGGTACTCCACCCCTTTGAATTCGATGAGTCTTCCCACGAAGAGGATGGTTTTTTTGTCCGCCCTGTCGCTCTCTTTCACACCGTTTCCTTCCACGGCCCTGAAGAGTTCGGTATCCACACCCATCGGTATCAGGTCAATGTCTTCTCGCCCCGAGATGCTCCGGGCCATGATTGCTGTGGATTTGCTGTTCACCGTGCATCGATTCGCGCGATGGATGACGCTAGCGTTGACCGCCTTCAGCAGAGGCGCTTTCAACCCGTAGACATCGGACCCATGGATGGTTGCCACCATGGGTATTCCCTGAACAGCCTTGAGCAGCAGGGCGATAAATCCTTGGGGAAAAACCCAGTGTGCGTGGACAAGGTCATAATTCCTGGCAATCGTCTTGGAAAAAGCCGAGAGGATTTCAGCCAAAATCAGGGAAGGGACCTGGAAAGCCGCCAGGAGGCTTCCTTTCATGTTCTTCAAAACCCCTGAGCCGTAGCACAACCGTTGGTAATGGAACGGAAGGAAGTAGGGAAAGCGGAAGATGCGCAAACCCTCCCAGACCTCGTCGCGGTTGCACCCGGGAGCGTGGGGAGCCAGGATGTCCACACTCACCCCAGCCTTATCCAATCCACGGCAGAGGTGATAGACAAAGACGCCGGCTCCATCCCCCCGGAACCTGGGAAAAGAGGTCGTCAGCATCAGGACTTTGAGCTTTTTTTTCATCACGATCCCGACATCAGCCCCGCGACAACCTTCACCCAAAGGTAGACCTCGTTGAAACCCGCTTCCTACTTGAGGTCTTTATTGTAGTCCATATCGAACCACATCCCGAAGAACAGGCTCTGAAGGCCGCTCACCGCGGTGAAGACAAGGGCCATGGCATTAATGTCTGGGATGTCACCGTAGGCGATCCAGATGTAGAAAAGCCTCACCGCGAGAGGGAAACTGACGGTAAGCAGAAAAAAGGCCAGGACGTAAAAGAACACAAGGGGGTGGAAATCCTTGATGACGTACTTGAAGAACAGGCGCTTCCAGAAACCTTTGAACAGCAACCAGGAGATCTTCGGCACGACCTTCATCAGGCGCATCTTTGATTTCTCGCCGATATTGTAGACAGGTCTTACATGCACATCCCTGACTCTAAAATCATACTGGTTGAGCTTGATGAGCATGTCGTTCGGCATGCCGTACCCCTTGTAGACGGCATCCAGGTTCAGCTTTCTCAGGACCTGGAGGGAAATGGCCGTGTACCCCGTTTGCGAATCCGCGACATGCCAGTAACCCGAAGCGACCTTGGTCAGGAGGGAGAGGAAGGAATTGCCCAGGTACCGAAGGTGTGGAATCATGTGCCACGCATCGCCCTGAAAGAGGCGGTTCCCTTTGGTATAGTCCACTTCCCCTCGCGCCACAGGCTCAATGATCTGGGGGAGGTCCTTCGGGTCCATTTGCCCGTCCCCGGCCATCACCACCGTCACCTCCACGTTCAGATCCAACGCCCTCTTGTAGCCCGTGACGATAGCGCCGCCCACACCCCGATTTTCGCCATGCTCGATCAGCTCTATCCTCCCATCCCTCCCGCTCACGTCTTTGACAACACCGGAGGTGTTGTCAGGGCTCGCATCATTGACGACGATCACTTTATCCACAAGCTCGGGGATCGAGGATAGCACGCTTCCAATCAGTTTTTCCTCATTGTAGGCAGGGACGACGACAGCGATTGTCTTGTTGAGATACATGAATTGGTTTGAGCCCCTTCACATGAAATCGGCGTAAAGAGATAATTCATTCGGTTTTTTTGCGTTAAATTTTATCTTATTTTATTCTATTAATCAAGACTCAGGGCTCCGCAAGGATGAAACACTGAAGCCATCCCTGAGGAAAAGGACTTGAACATGATCTTTGAAGAACTTTTCCAGGGGTTGCCTTTTCTCGTCGGGAAAATTATCTATCGCCCACCTCTCAAAGAGGGGATGATAGATGAGCATGTGGGTTACCCCGGTGCGATGCAGGCCCGAGTATATATCCTGCTCCGTTTTCGCCCTCTGGATGAGCTGTGAGAAGCCCTCGTCTCCGAGGATATACTCCCTGTCGCAGAAATAGCCCCTCCCCCCTAAGAACAGGAAAAGGACCTTGGCTTGAGCCGGAAGGTTTCCGTTGATGAACTGTATCGCAGGATACTCAGGCCGGTACCTGGAGATGTACTCGTCCCGGCTTACCTCTGCTGTGAGGTAACCCAAGGGGTCCACGTATCTAAACTGTTCAAAGATGTACTTCCCGTTATAGAGCAAAGCCACAAAGGCGAGCAACAGGGGAAGGCAGGTCTTGAGCCTTCTCGGCCACGTTCTAGCACCCTCGCCGGCCCAATCATATATCCTCTTCACCCCAAAGGCAGAGAGGATGACCAGGGGAGGAATGATTGGGGTGATGTATCGTATCCTCAGGTCCCTCGTGCAAAAAGCGATCGCAAAAAACAACAGGGCGAAAGCGAGGAGGACCTTTTTTTCGTTCTTGAGGTCCTCCGATTCTCTTTCCCTCCGGAAAAAAGCAAAAAAGGGCAGGATCAACAAAATTGGATTGAGCTTCCCGTCAAAATACCGGGGTGATCCATCCTGACCCTGGAAGAATACCCGAATAGGCACAAGGGCGATTTCCCAGCCCTTCTCGTGGTAGATCTCCTTGCGGATCACGAAAATCCCCAACGGCCTGCCGCCAGACCCTTCTTCCTGGACGCTTTCGGCATTGCCTTTGCTCTCAGCCTGGAAGAAGCCCGCAAACAGGGGGTAGATCGGGTTTTTCGTCCAACCATAGTTCCGTGCCATCCAGGGAGAAAAGACGATGAGCCCGATGATGAAGAAAAGAAGGCCAAAGCCGAGGGGCTTGATGATCCCGGTACTTCCGTTCTTCCGAAAACGGCCGTAGAGGATCGGGGTTAAGAGGGTCAGGAGAATGAATGAGACAAGGCCGCTGTATTTCGTTCCCATGCCGAGCCCGCACATCAACGCGGAAGCGAGGAGGTAGCGCAGCTTGAACTTATTTTCGGCCCATTTGAGAAGCCACAATAAGGAAGCGGTGGAGAAGAAAACCACCCCCAGATCAACGTAGGCTGTAATCGACAGTTTGACAATGACGGGGATGGAGAGCAAAAAAAGGGATGCGGACAGAGCATAGAGTCTATCGATTCGCGGCTCCAGGTAGGAGAAAACCAGCCATGCCGTCAGCAGGGCGAATGCGAAGTGGATCAGTTTAGGGATGATGTCGTTACCAAAATACAAAGGGACCGTATACAGGATTTGAAGGTTCATGGGATAGTAGGAGAAAGACATGTGGGGGATTTCATACATGCCTCCGTGCTTGAGATAAAGCTTCGGCAGGGCGAGGTGATGGGCCAGTTCATCCTTGCTCACAGGGGGAACGAACGACAGAATGAGGATGGAAAAAATCAACAGGGCGAGAAGCCCGACGGCAATCCGGAATGGGAGCATCATTGGCCTTGAAGTGTCGACTCTCCCAGCTTTGAAGTCCATACCTTTCCCGTTGATCATCCTTGTTCCCGTGACCCCTTCCGGAGAAGAAGCCGTTTTGTCGCATCCTGCGGAAAGACAGCTCTCTCGGAACAGAGCGGGTCGGGGGCATGACCTTGCTTGCACTCCGTTCCTTTTTGCATTTTCCCTGAATTCAACATACCATATAGGCAAAGGAGCTTGTTCCTTACACGGATTATTATACCAGCAAGGAGGCTCCTTTTCACCTTCTATCCATGCTGAAAGGTGGATTCGGTCCAGGCAACGCACCCACGAGTTCCTTTGCTGATAGGAATCAGCCCTGTAAAGCTCATGAGACACAAAACCCTTGAGAAATACGGATACCTCCTTGTATCCCTTAGCCTCATCGTGGCGTTCTTTCACCCCCTTGTTTTTTCCACCAAGACGCTTTTCTTCCGCGACATTCACCGATGGTTCTACCCGATGAAGTATTATCTCGCCTCATGCTTCGAGGCCGGGACGATCCCGTACTGGTGCAGCAACTATTTTTGCGGCTCCCCTTTCCTGAGCGACCTTCAGTCCGGGGTCTTCTATCCCCTATCCCTCGTTTTCGCTCTTCTTCCCTTTCCACGGTCCCTCAACATTTTTGTCCTCCTTCATTTCTTCTTGGGCTTCTATTTTTTCTACCGTTTCCTGTTGGGGCTCGGCATTTCCCGGGGCGCCGCTTCAGCCATGAGTGTCTCATACTGTTACGGGGGCTACACGATCGCTGCTGTGAATACCCTCAACAACCTTTCCACCCTCATCTGGGTCCCTGCCATTCTCCATGCCTTCACAACGTACCAGGATGGCCGTCGGAGTGGCCTTTACCTGACGGTTCTCGCCCTCTCCATGGCGTTTCTGGGCGGTGAACCCCAGCTCGCGATGATGGCTGTCGCCATGCTCCTGATCACGCCCTTTTTTGGCCTGCCCACGGAAAGAAAAAGGATCTCGCGAGTTCCAGCCGTCGTGATGGCGATCCTTTGCGTCCTGTGGGCGTTGCTCATCTGCCTTGTTCAACTCGGCCCGACTTATGTGGACTTCCAATATTCGGCACGGTCTTCGGGCTTGACTTACGAGGATGTCACCCTTTACTCCCTCAAATGGAGCATGCTCAAACACCTTCTCCTACCCCTGGCCTTTCCCAAGGATTTCGCGACCAATCCAGAGGTTCTGAAAACCTTTTTCCCGGGCGGGGGCCACATCCCATGGTTGTTGACCATTTACCCCGGCTTCATCGTGATCCCCCTGGCGCTTTTCGGGTCCCTTCTCGTGCAAACCAGGAGAACCCTTCTCTTTGCCGTGATTTTCCTCCTCTGCCTTCTTCTGTCCCTCGGCAACAACACGCCCCTCCACTCCGTCTTCTACGCCATTATTCCTGTTTTCCGTTTTCCGGAAAAATTCATGCTCTTGGCCAATTTGAGCCTCCTGGTCCTCGCCGCACAAGGACTTGACCGGTTGCTCACTTTGCTCAAGACAAAAAGGGCAACATCCCTTTGCCTTCTCGTTACCCTGCTTTTGATTGTCGATTTATACCGCGCTCACAACCATCTGAACCCGTTTCAGGATTTCTCCTTCTACCGCTCCTATCATCCTCATCTGGAGCCGATCATGAAAGATCGCGATATGTTTCGCGTGTATGTCGACCCTGAAATCGCCCGGGAGGATGGCTCCCTCTTCAGCGTTCTGGAGCACCATCTTCGGTGGGGGATGTTCCTGCTGCCAAACATCGGCGCCATCCACGGGGTTTACCATGTCGACGGCACTTCCGGTCTCGAGTTGCGATACCAATACATCATCGTCGAGCTTTTGCGAAAACCGTGGCCGGAACGGATCCGTTTTCTTGAGCTGGCGAACGTCCGGTACATCCTTTCCCCGCAGACCCTCGACCAGCACCCTGAGATCCAAAGTCGTGTCGAAAAAATCAACCCCTTCTTGTACAGGCTCAAAGCAGCCCTTCCCAGAGCCTGGGTTGTCGGCCGGCTTCACCCGATTGAAAAAGGCACCCCGGATCAACTCACCGACGGGTCTTTCGACCCGTGGACATCAGCTCTGGGGAGGGAGACCATGCTCGGTCGCCATTCCAGCCCATACCATGGGACCATAGACAGCCTTCGCTACGGGAGAGGCGGGTCGGTCTATCTGAATGTGACGTCTGAAAGAGAGGGCATTCTAGTGCTTTCCGAATCATCTTTTCCTGGATGGCGGGTTTTCGTGAACGGGAAGGAAAAGGAATGCCTCTGGCTGGACCTTCTATTTCAAGGGGTCGAAATCGAGAAGGGAAAGAGCACGATCGAGTTCCGTTTCAGACCCACAGGGTTTCGCCTGTATGGGTTTGTCTCTCTTGCCTCGTTCCTGTTATTCCTTGGGGGATGGATTTTTCCTCATCAGCGCTTCACGGGGGAAGGAAAAGCCGGGTCCTCCCTTTCTAACCCAACCCGTATCGCTTCCAGATAAATCGTCTTCCGCCCCTTTTGGCTCACGAGAATACGTGCTCAGTAAAAACCTTCCCCCGGGTTTCCCCTCCCCTTACGAAGCAGCCGTTGCCTTCTGCAGTGAGAGCTTTTGTGCAAGCAGAATGAGATCGTTTGGACCTCACGGCCTATTCGTTCCAGTCGTTTGCAAATCCTTTCGTTTTGGCGTAAAATGCTGTTCATGGTCACGCTCTTTGGGTCAGAGACGGCCTTTCCTTTCGAAAAGGCGTCACCATAAGCCCTGTCCTATGAAAAAGCGTCTCGCGATCCTCTGCCTCCTCCTCCTGCCCCTTCTGCCGTACTGGCAGGTTCAACATCATGATTTCGTTCAACTGGACGACGATCTCTACATCACTCAAAATCAAAACGTCTGTTCGGGGCTGAATGCTGAGACGCTGCGATGGGCGTTTCGCCTGGATACGGTGAGTTATTGGCATCCCCTGACCTGGCTTTCTCACATGCTCGATTGTCTCCTCTTCGGCTTAAACCCAGGTGCCCATCATTTTACCAGTTTGATCATTCACATGGCCAACACGCTGCTCCTTTTCCTCGGTTTAAGGCGCATGACCGCAACCTTCTGGAGGAGCTTTTTCGTCGCCGCTTTTTTTGCCCTCCATCCGCTCAACGTCGAATCGGTCGCCTGGGTCGCCGACCGCAAGAATGTCCTGAGCGCCTTTTTCTGGATGCTGACGCTCTGCCTTTACGCCCGGTACGCAAGGGCCCCTGGGTGGCTGGGGTACATCGGGGTCTGCCTTTCCATGGCCTTCGGCCTTCTCGCAAAGCCCATCCTGGTCACCCTTCCCTTTGTGCTCCTGCTCCTCGATTATTGGCCCCTTCGTCGCTGGATACCCGGTCCAGCCGCCACTGAGGACAGCCCTTTCAGCCGGAGGACTTTCCCCGGGTTGGTCCTGGAAAAAATCCCTCTCTTCGCTCTTTCCGCAGCCTCTATCTTCATCTCTTACCTCTCCTCTCACTCCAAGGGATTCGTCGTCTCCTTTGAAAGCGTTCCCATCCCTCTTC
>JAGUZM010000492.1 GCA_020060805.1 Deltaproteobacteria bacterium
CAACCGTACCTTAGTCTCAGAGGAGAGCAGAGCCTTCGGGTGATTGCGACGGCGAGAAGAAAGTAATTTAGAGCGTGACGGTAATGATGTCTCAGAGGAGAGCAGAGCCTTCGGGTGATTGCGACTCCTAGGAAAAATTTGATTTCTGGACTACGACTCCACTAGTCTCAGAGGAGAGCAGAGCCTTCGGGTGATTGCGACTGTAATTAGGGCTTTGGCTGACAATCGGGTTTGCATAAGTAGTCTCAGAGGAGAGCAGAGCCTTCGGGTGATTGCGACTACACCCTTTTGTAGCAGGACTTTGAATAACTTAAAGTCTCAGAGGAGAGCAGAGCCTTCGGGTGATTGCGACTACCGCACCCCTCGCAGTAACCATAATTTTTTCTCCCAGTCTCAGAGGAGAGCAGAGCCTTCGGGTGATTGCGACTGAAAGGTACCGGCTTTCACTGTCACTTTTTCAAAAGAGTCTCAGAGGAGAGCAGAGCCTTCGGGTGATTGCGACTTTTCATCCCTGTTTCTCTACAAAACATGTCTATCAGGTCTCAGAGGAGAGCAGAGCCTTCGGGTGATTGCGACATATTCTAATAGGGTTTTCCCTAGTATTTTTAATCCGTCTCAGAGGAGAGCAGAGCCTTCGGGTGATTGCGCGATATGGTTTCTAGTTTTTGGTTCCTGGTTTCTAGTTGTCGAACCCTGGAATCAGTGCCAGACAGGGTGTGGAATAATCAACTTATTGAGCAGATCGAAAGCTTCGACTTAAAGGGGCTGAAGTTCAAGGCCTATGCGAACTAGAAACTATAAACCTTTGCGAGCTGAAGAGTCTGAGGATGATTGGTCGATATGGTTTCTAGTTTTTGGTTCCTGGTTTCTAGTTGTCGAACCCAGGGATCAGTGCTTGGCGGGGTGCGGAAAGCTGAAGAAGGGGCGAGGTTGGGGACCTGTAACAACAAGAAACTATAAACGAGAAACTATAAACCTTCCTTTGCGAGGGCAATGGTGGCAGCGATCAAGAGGTTTGAGGATATATCCTGTTGGCAGAAAGCACGTGAACTGGCCCGCATAATTTATGCACTTTCAAGTAAGGCCAGCTTTGCGAAGGATTTCGGTTTGCGTGATCAGATACGACGCGCTGTTGTATCGGTCATGTCGAACATAGCTGAGGGGTTCGAGCGAAGTGGAACAGCAGAATTCATTCAGTTCCTTGCTATTGCCAAGGGCTCTGTTGGTGAGATAGAGGCCCAATTATATGTGGCTTTGGATCAAGGATACGTCAATCAAGAGGAATTCGAGAATGTCATTTTGTTGGCGACTGCGATAAAGAAAATGCTCGCTGGCCTTATGAAGTATCTGAAACAATCCGGAATCAAGGGACTGAAGTTCAAGGCCTATGCGAACTAGAAACTATAAACCAGAAACTATGAACTACCGGGAACTGGGAACTCTGAACTTCGAGTGCCAAGGGTCGCGGTACGTTTTGAATGACAAGGAGCGCTGGGGTCTTTTTCAGCAGATATGCTGTGCTCTATGCAGCATAGAGGACCTCGCCGTTGCGCGCGACGTCCACGAGGAAGGAGTCAGCCCGTTCCCACTCCTCCGGGGTCATAGCCACAGCCTCTACCGGAGCGAAGATCTCATAAATGGCATCTGCCAGGATATCAATGCGCTCCCAGTAGCTTTTTGCAGCAAAATCGCTGGAGATGAGGACCACGTCGATGTCGCTCCCCGTCTTGTTAGCTCCCGTCGCATATGAGCCGTACAGGATAGCCCGCTGCACCTTAATCCCGCGAGCTTCCAGCCCCTGGCGAAGGCGATCGACGATCTTTACAACTGCCGCTTTATCCATGTGACGACCTCCTTGCTCCTGGTAAGAATCTCCCTCACGACGTTCTCAGTGTAGTCCTTCTGAACCTTGGCAAGCTCATCCGGGTAGCGGGTAGGGATGCTTGCCTCGCTCAGCTTCACAATGAACCTGCCCTGGTCTACCGGTGGCTTGATCCCGATCTCACTCAGTAGATAGATCAGGTTGTGGGACTTAGGCGGAGGCTGTCCCCGTCGTTCGTAGTAGAGCCCCTTCAAGGCTTTTTCGATCGCAAGATGGCACATAAACACGGCATAAAAGTACCTGCCGCCGTGGTACATGTAATCGGCTGTATCCATGTCATAATCGGACTGCCGCAGCCATTCCTGAGTTCGTTTTTCCATTTCGTACAACTATAGCAACCAAATCGCTCAAAATCAAATAGGAATTCGGAACACAGCTCATCGTGGCGCGTTCGGGGTATCAACGCTGATCAATGGGTTTCGGTTCCCTCAACCCGTCCAACATCTGTTTACTCTTCTTTCATGTTTTCCCTTTTTCGCCTGCCCTGCCGCAGACCCTGAGGCTCTCGAAGGGAGCCCTGTCGAAGGGTGTTTTCGTGATCCTGTTTTTGTCTTTGCTTTTCAAACTTTAGGCGCTTCGAACTTTAGCGCACTTTAGGCACTCTCTTCCCTCTTTCGTGCTTTCGTGGCCTGATTTGTCTTTACGGCGATAGCGAGACCGATTATTCGGCGCCGTTGGTTGTGGGTGGATCGTTGTGGGTTGTCCGTCGTGATCAAATCCACCCCTGCCCTCCTTTATGAAAGGAGGGAGAGATTGAACTACCGTGATCCGTGATGTGTGATCGGTGGAAACGGGAAGCGGAGCGGCTGGATCGTCTTCTACGGCGCCAAAATAGCTGCGTCGAACACTTCGAACCGAACCCGGGGATGCTTCGCGCGCAGCGAGCAGCGAGACCATTTGCTCTCCAGTTGCCGGAGGACATTCCTGCGTTCGGCAACGGACAGTTGCCGCCACTTCACCTCGGCCACAAGCAACCTCTTGTGGCCCTCCGGGTCCGGTGCCACGAAGTCCAACTCAACACCCCTCTCCCAATACCTCTGCGCGCCGGCAAAACGCGCCCGGCAGAAGTCCTCGAAGACGGTCGCTGCGTGGTCATGGATGAGCTTGCGTTTTTTCTCTTTACTGTAAGTCCGCCACAGGCTCTGATGTGGCGAATACACTCCGAACCAGAAGCGCATCGTCGGGTCGGCGATGCGGTAGAGGATCTTCTTGGTGGACCGCACGCTTTCGCCAAAAGGCAACTCGCGCGTCAGGATCGAGGCATCCAGGAGTTGTTGCAGCAACCGCGACAGGTTGGTCTGCGCCGTGCCCAGCCGGGAAGCGATTTCGGAAGGCCGCGCCGCGCCACGGCCCACGGCTTCAAGCACCGCCAGGGCGTTCAATCCGGTCACGCCCTCGTCGCGCAGAATCCGCTGCGGCTCCTGCTCCATGTACGGAGCCAAGTCGAAGTAGGCCGATTCCGCGAGGGCGATGACATCCTGTCCGGGTTCGACAAATTCCCAATACTTCGGAATGCCGCCGACGCAGGCGAATTTCTCGAATGACTCCAATTCCGCGGCCCCCTGTCCGCACGCCTCGCAGAACGCCGCGAACTCCATCGGACGGACGTGAAGCAGCTTGGTAGCGCGACCGTAAAGCGGCGCGGCGCGGTTGAGAAACAGGTCATGCATCATCCGGGTGCTCGATCCAGCCAGGATAAGCAGGCACCCGCCCGGCAGCGAATGGTCCACCCACTTCTGCAACTGGCTGGGCAGAGAGGTGTCTACAGCGGTCAGGTAGGGGAACTCGTCCAGGCACAGGGTCCATCGCCGTCTTTGTAGGCCGAGGATTTCCAGCACCTCGGGCCAGGTTTTGGGGACGATCCGCGTTTCCAGCTGCGCCCGGAGATCCTGAAATACCTGTTGAATCTGCAAATCCCGCTGCGCCTCGATGGCTTGGCTGTAAAGGCCGTCGCGGGTCTGGAGCCAATGCCGCAACAGCCGCGTCTTGCCGATGCGCCGCCGGCCATAGACGATCAGCAGCCCACCCTGCTTCGCTGCGGCCTCCAGTTCACCCAGCTCAGGCTCCCTGTTGACGAATTTGAGTTGCATGAAAGTCAGCGTATACGGGAATTTGATGTCTGTCAAGCATTATGTTTATGAAACATAATGTTTAGGAAACCTTGCACATAGGCACTGGACCAAGGTATTAATGGTCTCATAACAATAGCAACGCCTGTCCTAAATCCCTCCTAGCCTCCCTTTGACAAAGGGAGGAAGTACCCCTCTTTGGAAAAGAGGGGCAGGGGAGATTTGCTGGGGTATGTCTATTCAATTTTGTGACTGTTGATAACTGCTTGTAATGCTAAGGTGATGGCGCAGAACTTGCCCTGTTCTATGGCTTAGAATACTGTTTCCGGCATCAAAACGGGGCTTGTAAGAAAGGGGCAGCCGTTCAGTTGTGCGTGCAGCGATTCCTTAGGAGGGTATCCTGGGGCATGATGGGTTTCGCAAGCTCAGCCCATCCTACATCTTTATGCTCTTCTTTCGTGTTTTCGTGGCCCTGTTTTTGTCCTTGCTTTTTGAACTTTAGGCACTTTTCTCTCTCTTCACCCGTCACCCGTGTTGTCCTGTGTCCGGAGGCTTATGCACCCCGGGCTCATTTATGAAGGGAGGGAGCACACGGAAGGATTTCGTGGAAAGGGAGGAATAGAACCTCCGTGCCGTTGACCTCGAGGCTCTCTTTCAGGCTCAGGTTGATGACCCAGGCCTGATCTGGTTTGTAGCGGCTGATGAAACCTCTCAAAGAACGGCCTGCCGCTGCTTCCTTGAGGTCCTTAAACTTCACCTCCACGGGAAGCACTTTTTGACCGTAATCGAGTATAAAATCGATTTCTGCGTTGTCTTTTGTCCGCCAGAAACGGATGCCTGCGGGGGTTTCTGCGACTTTCTCCCTCAGGAGATGGAGCACAAAGTTCTGAAAGGGAAAGCCGAGGTCATTCGCTTCCCTCAGATTGCCCCACCAACCCAAGGCGTAGTTTCGCAGGCCCAGGTCCTGGAAGTACATCACTGGCGATTTGGTGATCTCTTTTCTGATATTCCTGAAATAGGGTGACACCCTTTGGAGGATGAAGGTCTTTTCAGCGTAGAAGAGATAGTTCTTGACCGTGACCAAGGATATCCCGATGGTTGAAGAGAGTTCCGAGTAATTGACCATGAGCCCAACCTGCGAAGCCAGAGTCCTGATCAAGGAGCTGAACGCCTCTACCTTCTCCACCTTCAAAAGATAGGAGACGTCCCTTTCGAGGTAGCTGCGATAGATCTCATCCATGATCCGTCTTTTTTCTCTCAGCTCCGCTTCGAGCACAACCCGGGGATAACCGCCGAAATTGAGATACTCGATAAGGAAGTCCCTTGTCCTCCCCTTTTCAACAGAAAAAAAATCGAAGAGCCTGTCTCGATATCGGTACTCGGTCCGGAAATGAACAAATTCCTCGAAGTTTATCGTGCTAAGTTCGAATACCCTTTTACGCCCGACCAGGGATTCGTGGATTTTCTCCTTCAGTTCCATGCTTCCTGAGCCCGAGACGATGAACTTATAAGGCAGGTTCATGTCGTAAAGACCTTTGAGGTAGATACCGGCGTTTTCTTTTCTCTGGATTTCGTCGATGAAAACAAACCCTTTGTCCTTCCCGATCTCCAGCTGAATCTTGTTGATCAGGCTTCTTTGCGAGTCGAAGAAAGGCTGGTCTGACTCGAAATCGAGGCTCATAAACAAAGTTCTGGCCCCTTGCTTTTCCAGGTATTCCTTGAGGGCCAGCATGAGAGTCGTCTTACCCGCCTGGCGGGGACCGACGATAAGGCTTATCTCCCTCTGGGACAGGTGCTCTTTCAGTGCTGAAAAAAGCTTTCTTTCAATCATGATTACATTTTAGTACGAGAATTTTATAAGTCAAGATCTAATAATATCGCCACAAGCATGAACATCGGGTTTTGCTGGATCAAACCTGATCGATGGGTTTTGATTCCCTCACCCCATCCCGCGAGGAATACGTGGCCATGCCCATTTTCTCAAGGCCGTATCTAAGTCCTTCCGGGGCGGCGACCCAACATTGCGGGATTTCAGGCGATACCGGAAGACTGACAGGGACTCAGATCAGCAAACCCCGCAATATTGGGTCGCCACTAGCCTCTGCTGACCTGGGGACTGGAGATACGGCCTTTCGAAAACGGCCATGTCCCCGTTCCACCAGCCTGGTCACGTTTCCCTTATTTCTCTTTTTCGTGATTGTGTTCTTGTCTTTGCTTTTCCAACTCTAGGCGCTTCGCACTTTAGCGCACTTTAGGCACTCTCTTCCCTCTTTCGTGCTTTCGTGATTCTCTTTGATTTCTGAGTGATTGAGGGATCGACTCTTCGGCGGCGTTGGTCGCAGGTGGTTTGTTGTCGGTTGTCCGTCATAGTCAAATCCACCCCTGCCCTCCTTTATGAAAGGAGGGAGAGATTGAACTGCCGTGATCCTTGATGCGTAATGCGTGATGGCTAACGGGTGAAAACAAGAAGGGGAGTCCTGTTCGGCGTCCTTCCCAAATCCACCCCGGCCCTCCTTTATGAAAGGAGGGAGACATTAAGAAAACATTGAATCTGTGCTTATCTGAGTTCATCTGTGTCCCATTTGTTCTTCCGTGGAAGCTCGACTCCTACAGCTCATCACTCATCACCCATTACGCATTACCCATCACCCTTGCTGATCTGTGTCCTGATTCTTATTCTTGTTCGAGGCAGAATTTGTGGAAGGATTCGTCGATGGGGACAGGATAGTTTCCGTCAAAGCAGGCAAAACAGAGATCTTCTCTGGGGATGCAAGTCGCCTTCACCAGGTTTTCCATGCTCAGGTACCCCAGGCTGTCGAGGCCGATGAAGTCCCGGATCTCTTCCACCGACTTCTGTGACGCGATCAGCTCTCCCCGGGTGGAAAAATCGATGCCGTAATGGCATGGAAACCGATGGGGAGGGCAGCTCACGAGGAGGTGCACTTCCTTTGCCCCGATTTTCCGCAGCGTCCTGATTCTCGTCTTAGCGGTTGTTCCCCGGATGATGGAGTCTTCGATGATCAGGACGCGCTTCTCCTTGAGCAGGTCTTTCACGTAGTTGAGCTTCACCTTCACCCCGAAGTCCCGCATGCTCTGGGAAGGCTGGATAAAAGTTCTCCCCACATAGTGGTTTCGGATGACACCCATCTCCAGGGGAACCCCCGACGCATGGGCGTACCCGATGGCGGTGTAGTTGCCGGAATCGGGGAAAGGCATCACGAGATCCGCATCCACGGAAAACTCCCGGGAGAGAAGCTCTCCCTGTTTCTTCCGGAAAAGGTAGACGTTCTGGCCGAAGACAATGCTGTCGGGTCTTGAAAAATAGATCAGCTCAAAGATGCACTGGGCCTTGCGGGCCGCGGGTTCCGCCTTGATGCTTCGCAGGCCGTTGCGGTCGATGATCAGAATTTCGCCCGGCTCCACCTCTCTCACGTACTCGGCCTCCACCAAATCAAGGGCACAGGTCTCGGATGTGATCACGTAGCCCGAGTCGAGACGTCCCAGGCACAAGGGCCTGAACCCGTGCGGATCCCTGAGGGCGATGAGGGAGTCCTGGGTCATGATCACCATGGAGTAAGCGCCCTTGACCTGATTCATGGTCTCCACCATCGCTTCCTCCAGGCCTTTTTTCATGCCCTTCGCGATGAGATGGAGCACAATCTCGCTGTCCGTTGTCGTTTGGAACAGGGAGCCCTGGTCTTCCAGGTGCTCCCGGATGAGGCGGGCGTTCACCAGATTGCCGTTATGGGCAATGGCCAGTGTCCTCCCCAGGTGTTGAACCATCAGGGGTTGCGCATTGACGAGGAGGGACGACCCGGTGGTGGAGTACCTCACATGGCCCAAGGCCGTGTGGCCTTTGAGTCCCTGGAGGATCTCCTCCCCGAAGATGTCAGGGACGAGGCCCATCGCTTTGTGCTCCACCACACGGCGGCCGTCGGAGGCGACAATGCCGGAGCTCTCCTGGCCCCTGTGCTGGAGTGCGTAAAGGCCGAAATAGGCGAGCTTGGAAGCGTCTTCATGACCGTAAACGGCGAAGATGCCGCATTCCTC
>JAGUZM010000188.1 GCA_020060805.1 Deltaproteobacteria bacterium
AGCCTTTCCCTCTTTGAGCAAGGTTTCCCCGTCCACCTTGGCCAGACAGCAGAAATTCTCGATGTGGGCCCGATAAAGGCTGCTCTTGTGCTGTTTACCGAGGGCCAGAACACTCACTTTGGCCCGGACGGCGTGAATCGCCGCCTGAAGGCCGGCAGGACCTGTTCCCAGGATGATGACGTCGTATGTTTCAGTGGCCATGGATACCCTCCTTGCGGATCGCCATCCTTTCCCCCGAGACTTCGGAGAGGGGCGCTTCAAAAGGGTTCAAAATACAAAGGGGGCGCATCGCCATGAAGAACGCCCTGATGGCGCCTGAATCATAAAAGATCAGGTCCCTCAATTCAAGGGGTTCCTTTAAGATGACCTGCTCGGTTTCATCTTCAGGATCAGAGAGATGGTGATCATGCAGAGGAATGATAAGCCGAGCCAAACATCCGTATAGGTCTCCCGCTTGTCGAAGACCCAGCCAGCCAAGGTGGGGCCTACGATCCCGCCGAGGGAGGCTGATCCCATGAGGATGCCGAGGAGTTTCCCGAAAGAACCCCGGCCAAAGTACTCCCTGAGGATGGACCCTCTCAAGACCATGCTTCCTCCAAAGCCGTTTGAGAAAAGGATGACAAAAACCACCATCAGAACTCCCACCTCGGCATACGGAAAGATGACAACACCCATGGCCATGAGAAGAAACGTTGCGGCCAGCACATGCCGTTTGTCCAAGCGGTCCCCCAACCAGCCAAAGCCGAACCGGCCGATGATGCTCACCAGGGGGAGTGATGCTGCCACCATGCCGGAGGTCGCCCTCGGGATCCCAAGGTTGCTGAGATGGGGCATGACGTGGATGACCACCGCAGTGACCACCATCAGCCGAATGGCTTCAACGACGTTGAGGGTGATGAAGGCCCTTTGCCTGATCCCCTCTCTGAAAGAGATTTCAACCTCCTTGGTGTCTCCTCCCAATGCGGAGGGCGTGGGTTTATTCAGGAGGCCATCCGATGGGCCGGGATGGGGCTCCGGCCTGTCTCTGACCACCAGGGAGAGAGGGATCCCGAGGGCCCACATGCCGAAGCCCAGGATGATGAGGGTGATTCTCCAATCATAAAGAGCGATCAGTTTTACGACCAGGGGAACGATCAAGCCCCCTGCGCCGAAACCGGAAGCCATGATCCCGAGGGCCATTCCGACGTTCTTGTGGAACCAGTTGGCCACGGCGGTCATGGTGACGACACTTGTGCACCCCCCTGCTCCGAAGGCGATGAGGAGAAAGGAAGCATAAAACATCGCAAGGGAGTTCGTGAAACTGAGGAGGAGCAGGCCGAATCCGATGGCAATGCTCCCGGTCAACAGAAGGGAGCGAGAACCGAACCGGTCCACCAGAAAGCCGACGAAGGGGGCCAGGATGCCCATCTCCAAACCGCGAAGGCTGGTGGCGAATGAAATCTGCGTATAACTCCATCCGAACTCTGCCTGGATGGGCTCAAAGAAGGCGGTGAGGCTGAAGAAAATAATACCGCCCACGTAAAAACTGATCATGAAACAGGCGGTGACGACCCACCACCCGTAGTAGACATCTCTGATCATTTCTGAGCACCCCAAGAAAAGTGAAGCATGCGCCCCTTCCGATTGCGGGCACCCAGCCCCCTGAAAACCACAAAATCTTCTTTAACAGGCATGACATGCGCAGATCTTTGAACTGAAAAAGATAAGATCATGCAGGCTTTTTTGAACGACACCCCTCATCTCACAACTTTTGAGGGGACAAAATCAAGTCTTTTCAGCGACACGACACGGTCCGCTGTCCCCTGCGGGCTCTTTTCTTGTCAAGAGCAGGATGGCCGCCAGGATCATCGCTGCTCCCACAACCTTAGACCAAGTCATAGTCTCGCCCAGAATCAGGAAAGCGAGGGCGAAAGTGACTGCGGGCTCCAAGGTCGAAATCACCGAAGCGTTGGCAGGATCAACCCTCTTGAGACCTCCAAAAAAGGCGGCAATGGCTATGATGGTTGAAAAAAGGACAATACCGGCGATACATCCCCATCCGGTCAAAGTCGATGGGTACGCCGCCCCTTTGATCGTGACGATGAAACTGTAAACGATTCCTGCAGAAAAGATCACCGCAGCCGTGGAGGGGAGGGCCCCCTCTCTTGGGGTTACCTTGCTGCCAATGATGATGTATATGGCGTAGATGATCGGCGCAGCAACGGCGAGGAGAATCCCGGCGATTTGGCCGTCGGTGTTAAGCCCGACGATGAGGATTGTGCCTGACAGAGAGAGCAGGAGAGCGGTGATCTTGAGTTTGGTAATGGGCAACCCAAGAAAGATGGAGGAAAGAAAAGTCACGAAAGAGGGATAAAGATAGAGCAGGACGGCGACGAGACTTGCCGAGGTCATGGTGAGAGCGGTGAAATAGCAAAAGGATACCCCCACGTACCCCAGCCCACCCATCAGGGAAAGAGCGAGAAGGCTCCGCCCCCTAGGGAAAGGGCGTCTTCTGCGAAGGATGAAAGGGAGCATGAGCAAGGAAGCAAGGGAAAACCTGAGAAAGAGCACGGTTACGGGATCAGCCCCTGTCGCATAGGCAAGGCGTGCGAAAATGGGCGCAGCTCCAAAGGATGCCGCGGATAATGCAATCAGAAGTACCCCGATCAAATATTCCATAGACATGCCGGAAAAAGAGAACGTTTGAACCCGGAAGAAACCGTGGGGCGGGCCTTTTCCCTCATTCGCCGATAGCTTTGATCAAAACTCTTTTTTTCCTCCGGCCGTCAAATTCGCCGTAAAAAATCTGTTCCCAGGTCCCGAAATCGAGTTTGCCCTTTGTCACGGCCACGACCACTTCACGACCCATGATTTGTCTCTTGAGGTGGGCATCCGCATTGTCCTCGCCAACGTTGTGACGATATTGCGACACGGGTTCATGGGGCGCGAGTTTCTCGAGCCAGACTTCGTAGTCATGGTGCAATCCCGTCTCGTCATCGTTAATGAACACGGAAGCGGTGATGTGCATGGCGTTGACGAGGATCAGTCCTTCCTTGATGCCGCTCTCCTTCAGACATTCTTCGACCTGGGGGGTGATGTTAACGAAAGCCCGTCTGGAAGGGACATGAAACCACAACTCTTTCCGGTAACTCTTCATCGCACTCTCCTTTTGGAGAAACAGCAGAATCTACGCTCCGTTCCCCACATAGTCGTTCTCTCTGAAACGATAGTATCCCTTCTCCGTGATCTTGACGAAGGGTATGGCGGCCGATGTGAGCACGCAAAGGGTGAGATGAGCGAAATGGAGTTTCGTGCCGAGATCCATCAGCAATCTTTGGAACTGGTTAAATCTTGAAGCGAGATCTTCAATGGCCATTCGGGAAACAAACCCGCCCACGTCACAGGGCATGTCGAGAACGATGTTTCCCTCTCTCGCCAAGGCCGTTCCCCCTTGGGTTTCGATAACCCGGTTCACGGCCACGGCAAGATCCTCGTCGCTTGCGCCGATCGCAACCACGCCGCAGGTATCCCAGCAAAGGGTCGTGGCCACGGCCCCGGATGTGATGCCGTAGCCCCTGACAAAACCGACGAACCTTTCTCCACGGCCGGAGACCCTTTCTATGAAAACGATTTTTAGAAGATCGTTTTCAGGGTCGGGCAGGATTTCCCCGTTTTTCATCCCCGCCCTGGCGCTTCCTTCTCTCGTCACGAGTCCGCCCGGCTGGATGTCCATGGTTCTGACAAGCCCTCCCGGCCCGGCCATGGCTTGGGGCAGAGCCAAATGGCCGGGCTGGATAAAATCCACCTTAACGGTTTTCAGCAGAAAATCAGGGTAGGGATTCCTTCTCTCCAACGGGATGGTCAGTTTCCCGTTCTCAGCCAGGATTCGGCCTTCAGAGATGACCAGATCGGGTTTCATGACGCCAGGCTCCGGCAGAAGAAGAATGTCTGCCAGGCGGCCCGGGGCGATACCCCCCACGATATGGCTCAGTCCAAAATGCTCGGCCGGGTTCAGGCTCACCATCTGGACGGCTTTCAGCGGAGGGATCCCCATATCCACAGCTTTCTGGATGATGTCCACCATGTACCCGTGCTGGACCACCCTTTCAGGGTTTGAGCCGTCCGTGACCAGGATGAGTCTCCTGAAGTCAACCTCATCCTTGATAGGGCTGAGCATCCCCAGGTCGCTCCGGATATCACCCTCCCGGACCATGACGTAGAATCCCAGTTCAAGGCGGGAGAGGACATTTTCAGCGGAGATCGCTTCGTGGCATGACAGCGCCCCGGCTGCGGCGTAGGCGGCGAGTTTCCTGTCAACGGCCCCTGCCGCGTGGCCTTGCACGGATTTCCCCATGCGCCTTGTTTCTTTCATGAGCCGGATGACCCGGTCATCGTGGGTGAGGATGGTTCCCTGCCAGTAGGATTCTCCAAGGCCCAAAACCGATTCATCGCGGAGGAGTTCCCTCAGCTGATCCACGGTGATGTAGAGGCTCCTCACCGCCGGGCTGTTTGTCGCCATCGGGCATACGAGGCTGTAAAGCTTGACAGGGGAATCACGGACCACGTCAAGAAAGGCCCTGAAACCCGGTGCACCCGCGGCAAAGGAATAGGTTTCCACCTCCGTGATCAGGGTGGTGATGCCGCAGGGGATCGCATATTTCAAGAAATCGAACATATCGAAGTAGTAGGCGACATGGGTATGGGTATCCATGTATCCTGGAGAGATGAACCGGTTCTGAGCCTGGATCACCCTGGTCTTCCTGCCGACGGTGTGGCTTGCATCGGGGCCGACATAGGCGATCCATCTGCCCCGGACAGCCACAGACCGGTGGGGGAGGACCCGTCCTGAGTAGACATCCAGGAGGGTGCCGCCGGTGATGACGAGATCTGCCTCCTCGTTACCCAACGCCGTCTCTACGAGTCTTCTGCTGGGGAAATCATCTTCCATGAATCCGATATTGTCCTGCATCGCAGCGGTCCAATCAGCGCAAAGGCAGTTCTGTGTAAGGGAGGCCAAGCTCTCGACTCAGGCCCTTGAGTTCCTCCTCCAGGCTCCGCACCGGGCCGTCGTCTTTCTTGACGGCCGTTGTCTTATCCGCGACGACAAAAATCTGGATGCCCCTGGGGTCGAGAAAACGCCTTGCCAGCGCTTCGAGTTCCTTGCTTTTGCTTCTCATGTAGGCATCCTGAATCCTGTCAAGAGTGTCCAGCGGCTCTTTGCGCATATGGTACCTGCCGTAGACGCCCACCAATTCTGAAGGGGTGTCCACATTAAAGACAAAGCTGTTGAGGAGGTCCAGGCGCTTCTGTTCGAGTTCATCCTCGGGCACTTGCCGGCCGAGGGCCGTCATGATGCCGGCTGTCTCGGATATGGCCTCCGCCGTCTTATCCGCTTTGCAGCCGATATAACCGATGAGCACGCCCGCTTTCCAACGGTAGGTCTGTTGAAACCACGCAGCATAAACCAACCCCAAGTCATCCCTCAACCTGGTGTACAGGAGGGACTCGCTGCCTCCAAAGAGATGGCTCAGGAGGCTCAGCTTCCAGTAATCCGGATGGGTGCGCTTGACGCTCGGCAGGATCATGACAACCTGGGATTGAACCTGCCCGGGCTTGTGGACGAGGGCCAGGACCGCCGGCGTCTTTTGCGGATCCTCGATCAGGCGCTCGTGACCTTGGCCGTTTCCGAGAGAGGAGAAGAGCTTCAAAAGGGATGGACCCATTCGCTCTTCTTCGATATCACCGGAAACACAAGCGATCATGTTGGGAGCGACAAAATACTTTCTGAAAAAGGAGACGAGGTCATCCCTGGTGATTTTGGGGATGGTTTCGAGACCCTTGAGGGGGTCGCGGCCGTAGGGGTGGCCTTTGAAATGCCAGATCATCCCTTCCCTCATGCTGACGGTTCTGGCGTCGCCACCCTGCCTTCTCAGGGAGGTGAGAAGCTGGTCCTTGACGACGCGCACGATGTCGGGATCGAACCTGGGCCGGGTCAGGATTCCTTCCAAAAGGGCAAGCCCTCTTTCCCAATCTTCCTTCAAGACGGAGAGGTGGAGAACGCTCTGTTCCTCATCCACCGACAGGGAGAGGCGAATCGCGTTCTCATCCAGGATCATCGCGAATTCGGAGGGAGGAAGCTTTTCGGTGCCGCTCGACAGGAGGGACTCATTGACGATCTGGCTGAGGCCGATCTTGGTGCTCTCCACATCCACATCGCCTGCCTTCACAAGAAGGGTAAGATCGATGATGGGAAGCTCCTGATCCCGGAGGTAGAAGACGGACACACCGGACATTTCCATCATCTTTGCTCGCGGGTACTGGATCTTGCTCGGCTTTCGGTCAAAGGAAAGGGGATGTTTCCAGCCCCGGGGTGTCGCATAGGCGGTGTGGTTGAAGAATTCGCGAGGACGCACCGCTTTTGCCGCCGCTGACCCGCTCAAGGATCTGACCTCCTGGTACTCTGCTGGCGGTTGATCGGGCTTGCCTCCCGGGATTACATAGACGCTCGTCCTGTTCTCCGGCCGAATATACTTCTCGATCGCGCGGCCCAAATCCTCTGCACTGACTTTGCTAAGCCTATCGATGTAGCTCAGAAGGTAACGCCAGCCCACCTGAACCTCGATCGTGGCCAGGGTCGACGCCAAATGCTCGTTCTTGCGGAGCTTGTCCATGAGGTCGCGATAGCTCATCTTCCTGATGCGCTCCAGGTCCCGCAGGGCGACGGGTTCGGTTTTCAATTTTTCAACCTGTCCTAAGAGAGCCTTCTCCAGTTCTTCGCACGCTTTGAGATGGGCGAGACGTTCCTCCTCCTCGCCGAGACTCCCCTTCTTGAACTCTTCAGGCTCATTCGGCGATCCTCCCAGGATGAACATCCCGCCATACCGGTTGTCCGGGTTGTAGGCCCATGCGTCAACGGCAAGCCCTTTGTTGACCACTTCTTGAGTGAAACGGGCACTCCGGCCATGGCTGAGGATCATCGTCGCCGCATCCAGGGCAAAGAATTCCTCCGTCCCCATCGGAGCGGCGTGGAAGCCGATCAGGACTTGGGGGGTGCGAGCGCCCTTGAGGAAGCGGATCGTTTTCCTGGGTCCCTGCTGGGTCGGCTCTCCTGTCACGTTTTCAGGCGCCCGCTGCCCTGCGGGATACCGTTCGAAGTAAATAGCCGCCAGTTCTTTTGCCCTTTCAACGGTGATATCTCCGACAAGGACGCCGACCGCGTTGGCGGGAACGTAATACTTTTTGTGGAATGCCGCGGCATCGGTTGTGTTGAACCTCTCCATGTCGGATTTCCACCCGATCGTGGGATTCCTGTAAGGGTGGGCCGTGTACGCGGTGGCATGGAGGTCAAGCCATGCAGCTCCCTGAGGGTTGTTGACATACCGGAAGGCCCATTCCCGCTGAACCACTTCTTTCTCGACATAGAACTCTCGCCACGCAGGCTCAAACAGCTGTTCGCTCACGATGGAAAACCACTGCTCAATCATGTCTGAAGGGAGAGACATGACGTACTGGGTTTCATCCTTGCTGGTAAAGGCATTGACCCCGACGGCACCGTTCTTGCCGAGCTGGGATGAAAAAGCCTGGGGCACAAAGATCTTCTGAACCTCGAGGCGGAGTTGCTCCATCTCCTTTTGCTTTGCCTGGACGAGAGAGCGATCCGGGTTACGTTTGCTCTGCTCCGATAAGATGACCTGGTAGGCAGCTTCTATCTTTTCCTGAAGCTCCCTGTCCTTCTTGAAATCCTGGGTGCCGAAGTTTTTTGTGCCCTTGAACATCATGTGCTCGAGCATGTGGGCAATCCCTGTCTTGCCTGTTTCTTCGAGGGCGGACCCCGCCCGAATGGCCACACGGCATGCGACTTGAGGCGTGGCGTGCCTTTCGACGACCAAGAACAGCATCCCGTTCTTGAGGGTGAATTCCTTCACATCCAGGTTGATTCCCGGGG
>JAGUZM010000437.1 GCA_020060805.1 Deltaproteobacteria bacterium
ATCGTTGCCGTCCACCTGGATGCCGGCCATATCATAGGCGAGGGCTTTTTGGGCAATGGTTTTGGAGTGGGTCTGCCTGGCACGGGGCACGGAAATGGCCCACTGGTTATTCTGGCACACGAAAACGGCCGGCACCTGGTAGACTGATGCAAAGTTCAACCCCTCGTGGAAGTCCCCCTCGGATGTTCCGCCGTCCCCGAAAAAAGCCATCACCACATCTTTTTTCTTCCTGTACTTGATACCCCACGCGATTCCCACGGCATGGGGAACCTGGGAAGAGACGGGAACGGCCACGGGCAGGTCATTCCCTTCCTTGATGAGGAGGGCCCCTTCATTGTATCCTCCGAAGTTGAGGATGACGCTCTCCATAGGCGCGCCGCGATAAATCTGCGCCGCGGTTTCTCTGAAAGATGGCACGACGAAGTCCGTGGGAAGCAATGCTGCCACAGCCCCCAGCTGGGAGGCTTCCTGGCCTGTGATCGGAGCGAAGGTTCCGATCCGGCCCTGGCGCTGAAGGCTCAGGAGGCGTTCGTCGAATCTTCTCCCCAGGAGCATGGCCCTGTGCAGTTTGAGGAGAAGTTCCTTGGGGATCTTCGGCTCAAGGGCCTTGTCCAGTTCCCCTTTTTCATTCAAAATCGAAAGGTATTCGACATCATAAGGCAGGTCGATCTTTTTCCTCGGCATGGCAGGGCTCCTTTCTTATGGCAGTCGGGAGACAAGATCTACAAAGACAGGTTTTTGACATCAACCTGGTTTCAGCCTCTAAAGTAAGCATATTGCAAACCTACGACTTCTTCCCACCGGTGCGAAGAAGCGTTCCGGGGCAGCCCAAGGGGTCGGAAACATGAGTTAATGATGGTCACCGTTTTTTCCTTTTCAATAGGATCGTTTGCTTTTTCAAGAACGTTGTTATGTTTTGTGTTGGGAAAGCAACTTGTGGAAAAAGATTCCCTTTTTCTCCCGGAATGACAAATCCGGCCTGAGAAATGGCCTGATCAAAGGAGGCACCCATGGATTTCTCCATCCCCCTCGATGTGAAGGACGAGATACAGAGGTTCAAGTTCTTTCTTGATAAGAACATGGTCTCCCATGTTTCGGAATGGTACGAGAAACGAGCGATCCCTCGCAGTTTCTTTTCAGCCATGGCCCTTGGGGGATGGTTCGACTTCTTCATGAAAGATCAAAGGATCGTCAAACGCTCTGCCTTAAGGGCGGCCCTTGTGATGGAGCAAATCGCCAGACTCTCTCCAGGGGTTGCCGTGGCCATCCTTGCCCACACAGACCTCGGCCTTACCGGCCTCTGGCTCTTCGGCACGGAAAAGCTTCAGGTCCAATTCGGTCCCAAAGCGGTCAATGCCGAGACGTTGCTGTGCGTCGGGAATACGGAAAGTGCGGCCGGCAGTGATGCGGCAGGGATCCAGATGCGCGCCGAGAAGACGGGACAGGGATGGGTTCTCAACGGGACAAAAGCCTATGTCACCAACGGCTCTATCGGGGATATGGCCGTCGTCACTGCCGTAACCGCCCCGCAGGCGGCAAGGAACAGCCGCATTTCCATGTTTCTGGCGGACCTTGAAGGGAAAGGCGTAACCAGAACCAAGCTTAACAAAGCCGTATGGATACCCTCGGACCTCACCCGGGTTCAATTCACGAACACCCCCGTTCCGGAGGATCGTGTCCTGGGAACTCTGGGAAAAGGGCTCCAGCAGGTCCTGACCATTTTCACTCACAGCAGGGTCCCCATCAGCGCCCTCACCATGGGAACCGCTGTCGGCGCTTTTGAGCTTGCCGTCAAGCATGCCATGAAGCGGAAGACTTTTGGGATGAGAATCTCGGACCATCAGGCCAAAGCCTTTGAGATCGCTGACTGGTACGCCAGAATCGAAGCAGCCCGCCTTATGGTGTTCAAAGCCTGTTCAAGAATGGATCAGGGCGATGATTTCCGCCTTGATTCCTCTCTCGCAAAGTACATGGCAGTCCTGACCGCCCGGGAAGTGACGGCATGGGCGGCGGATATTTTCGGCGCCTCCTCCGTGATAGACGAGCATCCCATCCACAAGTTCCCGATGGACGCATGGGCGTCCTCTCTGGGCGAGGGGACTCAGGATGTGCAAAAGCTCGTCATTTTCAGAGAACTGGTGAAAAGATATGAAACCTCGTCTAACCTATTCGATTGATCATTGGTCATTGAACATTGAGCATTGAACATCGGGCATTGAGACGGCGTTTTTCATCAACCTGCTAAGGAACAAGCACGATCTTTCCGAATTGCTCCCCCTGCTCCATCATCCTGTAGCTTTCAACCCCTTGGCTCATCGGCAGGACACGATCGATGATGGGCTTCAGCTTTCCCGCCCATAGAAGCCCCGTGACGTCCCGAAAGTCCTGATGGCTTCCCATGGTGCTCCCGATAAGACTGATTTGCTTTCCGAAAATATAGCGGATGTCGATCTCGGCATCGGGTCCGCTCGTGTTTCCGATGATCACAATTCTTCCCCCCCGCGCCACGGCCCGCATGCTCGTCATGATCGTCGCTTTGCCCACGTTGTCCACCACCACATCCACCCCCCTTTTGCCTGTGAGAGAGTAGATGCGCTTGCCCCAGTCTTCCCTGCTCCGGTCTATGACCACATCTGCGCCCAGGGCCAGGGCCTTATCCCCTTTATCCTTGCTGCCGCAAATGACATAAACCGTCGCGCCAGCCAGTTTCGCGATCTGGATAGCCATGCTGTTGACCCCTCCTCCGGCGCCGACCACGAGGACGGACTCGCCTGCGCGGAGCCTTGCCCGATGGATCAGCATCCGCCATGCCGCAAGGCTCACCAGAAGGGGTGCAGCCGCATTCGGGAAGTCCCAGCTATCCGGCATGGGATGAACGTTAGCTGCTGGAACGGCAAGGTACTCCGCCGCCCCTCCGCGAACGTGTTCACCCAGAATGCTGTACCCAGGACTCAAACTGTCTTCGCCCCGTCCCGTGAACTCATCTTCCGCCGTACTGATACCTGGGTCGACCACCACGCGATCACCTTTCTCCCAGCCTGAGACGCCTTGCCCGGGTTCAACAACTTCGCCAGCCACATCAGCGCCGCACCAGTGCGGCATCTCCAACTTCAGTCCCGGCCAGCCCCGCCGCACCCAGATGTCCAGATGATTGATGGCGCAGGCACGCACCCGCAGCAAGACCTCGCCGACCGCAGGCTTCGGATCAGCAACGTCACCATATTGGATCACATCAAGGTCACCATGCTTTTGGAAGAAGAGAGCCTTCATTCCCCCGTTCCTCC
>JAGUZM010000600.1 GCA_020060805.1 Deltaproteobacteria bacterium
CATAGGGTTACGGCAGTAGCCCCGGAGAGGCAACTCTCCGACTGGCTTGGAGGGAATGCGCCTACCCCGGAAAAGACTTGATATCATGGGGGCGGTTGGAGGGATGAGTCCATTTCCGGTTGCGGACTCGCAAGAGAACACCCCCCTGGGGTCGGCTGGGGAAGGGCTTTGATCGCAGCACAGGGATGCCACCTTCCGGCGGGTGGTGCCCGGAATCCTCAATAAGCTCTTGAGGCGCGACAGGAGCGACCGGGCACGCCTAGAGAGTCTGATCCGGGATGCGCAGCCTCCGCTGATAGGCCGCGTAGAATTCCAGCACTTTGTTCCTGAAATGGACTGTTTCCGGGAACGGCGGGATCCCCTGGTATTCTTTGACCCTGTGGGGGCCGGCATTGTAGGCGGCAAGGGCAAGGCTGATGTCCCCCTTATGCTCTCTCATGAGGGCGAGGAAATACCTGAAGCCGTATTCGATCGCTTGCGACGGGTTGAGCCGGTCGTCGGACCCGTCCCGGAGCAACTCTCTCCGGTACTGCGAATAGAGGGCTTCCTTTCTTTCCCCGAAGGCCAAAGCCTTCTGCATCAGCTCCCGGGCTTGAGCCGCCATGACGAGCCGGTTGTCCTCATTGATCTGATGGAGGGTCGCCGTGGCGCGGGCCTTGGTTATCCCCTCGAGCCTCGAGAGGGTACTTGCTTCGTCCAGATAGCCGGGGGTGAAGACATTCTGCATCCCGAGGTTGAGGGCGGTCCGGGGCATGATTTGAGTGAGCCCCACCGCCCCGGCCGGCGAGACCGCGAGTGCATCGAAACCAGACTCCCTTTTCATCAGGGAGACGAACAGGAGCGGGTCCACCGCATCGGGCCCTGCGTTAAACTTCGCCAGGGCTTCCTCAAGGGCGTCGAGGTAGGGGAATTCCCTGCCCTGGAGCGCGTTTTTCCATGGGTTATCCGAGCCCTTGATCCGGTAGTCCTCCTGCCTGTCGAGGTTCAAGAAAAGACGCGTCTCCTCGGAAGCGGAATTCAAAAACCGCCGGAAGACCTCGTTGACAAAAGCCACGTTTTCCGGGGTTAGAGAAAAAGGGCCGCCGCCTGTCCCCCGGCAGACGTTGTAAAAATAGCCCAGAGCGTCTCTCAGCTGATAGTGGGTGCGGTTGAGGCTTTCGGTCAGCACCTTGGCCATCACCTCTTTTGAGATCGATTGATTCAATCTATCGTCAATCGCGGGGTTGAGCTTCGACCGGTAGGAGAGCAGTTTCTGGCGAGCTGATTCAACGGCAGCCCTGTAGGAGAGCATGTGGCGGGCGATATTTTTCGCGTGTTCACCGGCAGGGGACTCTTTCTCTCTTGATGCCATGGCCGCCTTGGCCTTCTCCAGGGCGGCCTCCCCTTTCTTGAACAGCTCCATCGAATCCACGTAATCCTGATCCACGTACACTTTCACCCCGAAGGATTTGCCCACCTCCGGCCTGACCCTCAACAGGCCCTCTTCGCCCCTGTAAGAGCCGTCGGCCAAACTCCTGTCGAGGTCTTGGAGATTCTTCTCAGCCAGGATCTGGATCAGTTGAGCCTGTTGGGCGGGCAGGGGAGGAGGATTGAAGACAGGGAGAAGAAGTGCGATGAGGCAAAAAGGGAAGGCCCTTTTCCAGGGATATCTCTTGCCCCTTGACCTGGTGATAGGGTGGTGCGGTTGGGAAGGATGGAAGCCGGGGACTCTCAGCATGGAAGCACCATAAACGAAGGATTCGAATAAATCAACCTGTCAATAGGCTTGGCCGAGGCAATGCACGTTGCCGATCCGCACCCGTCGCAACCCCGCTTTTTCCGCGATCTCCTTACAGCGAAGGGCGTGGCCGCGGGAGGTGGTGGGAAGGTCGGTGAGGCAAAACTGGGGATAGAACGCGAGGAGCGAGTATGGGATGTCGGGGTCGAGCTCTGCGATGAATTCCGCGATGCGAGCCACCTCCTGATCGTCCACGTATCCGGGAACAAGGAGGGTGCTGGCGATCAGAAAGGGGGGCGATGGTCTTTGCGATATCTTTGTGGACAGGGACCTGAAATGATCGAGGGTTCCCTCGTTGGACACGCCGCAGAGCGCACGGTGAACTTTGGCATCCCACGCCTTGAGGTCGACCTTGATGCACCCTCCTGTTCTCAGGGAGAGTTCGGCCATCATGGAGAGATAAGGTTCTCGAACGCATCCGTTCGTTTCCCAGCATATCCTGAGAACCCTTCCTGAAGCTTTCCCAAGAGCGAGTTCGGACGCCTTGAGGGCATGAAGGATTTGGGGACCCGGGTCTCCGCCGAAGTAGCAAATGCAGGTGGTCCGGTCGTCGACCGCGGCCGCAAGTTCCCGAGCCCTGACCTGCCCTTCAGAAAGGGTCTCTCCCTTGAAATGAAAATTCTGGCAGTAAAGGCAATTGTAGGCGCAAGCCTGATAGAAGACTGCAAGATTCCTGTAGCCGTATTCGGCGCCCTTTGTCACGGCATACCGGGGGTACCCGCAGCCGGTGCCCCCAGGACAGACGAAATCGCCGACGCAATTCGTCGGCAAGGCGTCATGATACATGGAGAGGTTTCCCTCGTGAGGTCGCCCCCCTTTGATTCGGCCATCTTCCGTCCTGCGGAGGCCACAGTAGCCCCGACCTCCCTCGGGAATCCTGCACCTATGGGAGCAGATGGGGCAGGGAATCCCTTCGGTCGAGCGGGGAGGGTCGGCAGGGAGGCCGTAAGCCCTTCGGCTCTCATCGTGAACCCTCTTGATGCCGGGCCACACGACCTCGAACCGATTCCTGATGCAATCCACGCAAAAACCGATCACATCAGAGACGGTGTTGGCTTTCTTTCCGCAAAGACGGCAAGCACCCATAAGCACCATTCAACCGCTGAAATTCGAACTTTTCGGACACTATCCTATCCCGTCCGGACAAGAAGAACGTCCGTGAAACGGCGGATCGTCCCGTTGCGGATTGTACAATATCCTAGAAAAGGGTGCTCGCGGAAAAGGAAAGGGAAAACAAAAGAGCCGCAGGACCAGGAATCTCGCAGTTTTTGTCTTATCCAGAAAACGAACAGGGAACCGTTCGCATCAGTCCCCGATGTTGATCGCCCTGGAAGCATCGTCGATGCAATTCTTGAGTTCTTCCTTGGACACTTTCTTCGGGTCCTTGAGATCTTCGACCCTGCACACATACTCGTTGCCTGCTTTGTCCCTCACCCAAACAAATCCTTGCTCTGTCATTTTCACACCTCCCTTGTTCAAAAAAGTTATGGGAAAAAATCACCTATGGCCAAACATAGGTTTTCATCTCCCGTTTGCAACACCGGGAGAAACAAACGCTCCCTCGCCACGCGTTTTCAAAGGGACACGAAGAGCCCTTTACTTCTTCTTCGAAGCGGCCGTCGCGTACTGGCCGTAAAGTTCGTGAATCCTTTTCTTGAGCTTTTTCAGTTTCGCGGAATCTTCCTTGGAGGTCCAGGACGGCTCGCTGATTGAAAAGAGGGAATTGCTGATTTCATCGAGCACATGCTCCGTCGCCGTGCACCATTCGGACGTGCATGCTTTCGACATCTCTGCTGTCTCATCAATGTCCTTCTCCAGAAGATCGAGGGACCTCTCCAGGTTACTGACAAAGACCCTCCACCCATCCACCACCTCTTTTTGAATGCTGTCTTTCACCATGGGCATGAACACTCACCTCCTCTGATTAATGGTTGCCCTTCACAAAGGCGCTCTGATTGAACCGACCCTGATCAGCGTGAGAAGGAAGACCGTTTCGAGATAAGCCCTCGTGACCCAACGCTGAAAATACATGAAAATAACATAAAACATAAATTTCCCAGGGCAAGGGAATGAGGGATTTTTGCGAAGCAGGGCGTTTTCTTGACAGTCCCCCTTGCCCTTCTTAATTTTTGACCTGTTGATCTATCGCTGAAACAAGCCGATAATATTGTAGTGTCGTGTACCAGAAATAGGTTGTCATCTCGCCCGCAGGGAGAGATCTTTTGACTACTCTGAAACGTTAGATTTCTCACTTCGTTCGAAATGACATTGAAGTTAGGAAATATAAGGTACACGATACTAGATCGGATCAAGATTTCTGCATCGGGAATCGGAGGATCGATAAATGCGGTTCGACAAGTTCACGTTAAAGGCTCAAGAAGCCATTCAGACATCAAATCAATTGGCCGACAAGTATGGCCATCAGCAAATAGAGCCCGAGCATCTCCTCAGGGCCGTCCTTGAGCAGAAGGAGGGTGTCATTCCCCCTCTTCTCGGGAAGATCGGGGCGAACCGGGAGCACCTCGTGAGAGAAATGGATTCCATTCTCGAGAGGATGCCGAGCGTCTCGGGCGCAACCCCAGGCCAGGTCTACATCTCTCCCCGGGCGAAAGCAGTCCTGGACCGAGCTTTCCAAGAGGCGGAGCAGATGAAAGACGAATACGTCAGCCTTGAGCATATTCTTCTTGCCGCACTGGAGGAGAAGGAGGGGAAGGGCGCGAGGGCCCTTGCCGCAGCCGGTATCTCCACCGATGCCGTGCTCCAGGCCCTTGTAGACATCCGGGGAGGCCAGAGGATCACGGATCAGAACCCGGAAGACAAGTACCAGGCCCTGGAACGGTTCAGCAGGGACCTCACCGCGATCGCCTCCAAGGGTGACCTGGACCCGGTCATCGGCAGGGATGAGGAAATACGCCGCGTGATTCAGGTGCTCTCCAGAAGAACGAAAAACAATCCGGTCCTGATCGGAGAGCCGGGCGTCGGGAAAACGGCCATCGTGGAGGGCCTGGCGCAGAGGATCGTGCAGGGCGATGTTCCGGAGACCCTAAAAGAAAAAAGGGTGGTCGCCCTGGATATGGGCGCCCTGATCGCAGGGGCGAAGTACCGCGGCGAATTCGAAGACCGGCTCAAGGCTGTGATCAAGGAGATCACGGATGCTCAGGGCGAAATCATCCTGTTCATCGACGAAATGCACACCCTGGTGGGCGCCGGGGCGGCTGAAGGGGCTGTCGATGCTTCGAACATGCTCAAGCCCGCCCTTGCCCGGGGCGAGCTGCGCTGCGTGGGGGCGACGACCATCAAGGAGTACCGGAAGCACATCGAAAAGGATGCGGCCCTGGAGAGACGATTTCAGCCGGTCGTGGTGGAAGAGCCGACCGTGGAGGACACCATTTCCATCCTGAGGGGTTTAAAGGAAAAGTATGAGGTCCACCATGGGGTTCGGATCAAGGATTCGGCTCTGGTGGCTGCAGCGACCCTGTCACACAGGTACATCACCGATCGCTTCCTGCCCGACAAGGCGATCGACCTGATCGACGAGGCGACCTCCAGGCTCAGGATCGAGATTGACAGCATGCCGGCGGAGATCGACGCCATCCAGAGGAAGGTGACCCAGCTGGAGATCGAAAAGGAGGCGTTGAAGAAGGAAAAAGACCGGGCATCCAAAGACCGGCTGGAGAAAATCGAAAAGGAGCTTTCCACCCTCAACTCCGAAAAAGAGGAGATGACGGGACACTGGGAAAAGGAGAAAGGGGCCATAGCCAGGATCAGGGAAATCAAGGAGAGGCTGGAAACGACGAGGACCGAGGCCCAACTCGCCGAGCGGCAGGGAGACCTGTCCAAAGCGGCTGAGCTGAAGTACGGCAGGCTGATCGAGCTGGAGAAAAACCTGGAGAAGGAGAACCAGAACCTGGAAAAACTCCAAGGGAGCAGGAAAATGCTCAAGGAGGAGGTGGACAGCGAGGACATCGCAGAGGTGGTGGCCAAATGGACGGGCATCCCGGTCTCGCGATTGATGGAGGGGGAAAAAGAAAAACTCCTCAGGATGGAAGAGCGCCTTGAACGCCGGGTGGTGGGCCAGAAAAAGGGCATCCTTGCCGTGGCCAATGCCGTGCGCAGGGCCCGATCCGGGCTTCAGGACCCCAACCGACCGATCGGATCTTTCATCTTCATGGGGCCCACGGGCGTGGGCAAGACGGAGCTTGCCAGGGCCCTGGCTGAATTCCTCTTCGATGATGAGCAGTACATGATCCGGCTGGATATGTCCGAATACATGGAGAAGCACTCTGTGGCCCGTTTGATCGGAGCCCCGCCGGGATACGTGGGATATGAAGAAGGCGGCCAGCTGACGGAAGCGGTGAGAAGACATCCCTATTCGGTTGTTCTGTTTGATGAGATCGAGAAAGCGCACCCGGACGTGTTCAACGCCCTTCTGCAAATCCTGGACGACGGCCGGATGACGGACGGGAAGGGTCGCACCGTGGACTTCAAGAACACGGTCCTCATCATGACCTCCAACGTGGGAAGCCACTGGATTCAGGAACTGGCCGGCAAAGACCCCAAAGAGATGGAGAAAAGGGTGATGGAGGCGTTGAGAAGCACCTTCAGGCCGGAGTTCCTCAACCGCACGGACGAGATCATCATCTTCAATTCCCTGGGAACGGAGGAAATCAAGAAGATCGTCGAGATCCAGGTGAGTCTCCTGGCCAAGCGCCTGGAGGGCAACAAGATCAGGCTTTCCCTGACGGAAAAGGCCCGGGATTTGCTTGCCAGGACGGGGTTTGACCCTGTCTATGGTGCCAGGCCTCTTAAAAGAACCATCCAGCACCTCCTCCAGGACCCTCTGGCGGTGAAGATCCTCGAAGGAGCTGTGAAGGAGGGGGACACGGTGACCGTGGACGTGAGGAACGGGCAGGTGGTGTTTGACTGAGGTAAATCCGAAGCGAGTCGCCTAGCGGATTTTGTTCTTGAGTCTGGGTGCGCAGTGGAAAGTGACGATCCTGCGCGATTCGAGGATGATCCTCTCTCCGGTTCTGGGGTTCCTCCCCTTTCGGGCCCACTTGAATTTCACGATGAACTTGCCGAAGCCGGAGATGAGGATGCTGTCCCCTTTTTCGAGGGTTTTCTTCATGATTTCGAAGACCGCGTCAACGAGCTGGGCCGCACGCTTTTTGGGAAGGGGCTCGTAGTCAAATTCCGGGAAGAGGAAACGCTGTCTATCCCTTCGCGGTCTCTTGAAACGGACATTCTCGACGACGCTCTGCACCAGATCCTCTTTGGTCACCGTCATATCACGCCCTCGGGAATTCACTGATTCCGGTTATTTATTTTCACAAACCTTGGCATATCTGGTAGGGTTTGTCAATGGCCGTCCAAACAGAGAGTGCGCGTCATGAGGCCTCGATTCCATCCTAGACTGATCAACCCGCCCCTGTCGGACCCGGGCCTGTTCGTACCGTTCCTCTACGAGAAGAGAGCCCTTCTGTTCGATCTCGGGGATCTGCACGGGCTCACGCCTCGAGACCTCCTCAAGGTGAGCCACGTCTTCGTCACCCACACCCACGTGGACCATTTTATCGGGTTCGACCAACTCCTGCGCCTCCTCCTCGGCCGGGATAAAGAACTTCATCTCTTCGGCCCGCCCGACTTCTTCGACCGGGTGGAGGGGAAATTGGCAGGGTACACATGGAACCTGGTGGAAGAATACCAGTACGAGTTGCGGCTCACCGTCACGGAGTTACACCCGGACAAGGAGCGGACGAAACGCTACCTCTGCCAAGATCGCTTCATTCATGACGGCGAGGTGGAAGAATCGCCCAGGACCGATGTGCCCCTGAGGGAGCCGTCATTCTACGTAAAAGCCCTGTTGCTGGACCATCGGATTCCGTGTCTCGGCCTCTGCCTCGTGGAAAGCTTCTCCATCAACATCAACAAGGAAAGGCTGGGTGACATGGGCTTGGCCGTGGGGCCGTGGCTCAATCGGTTCAAGAAAGCCCTCTACACCGGGAAGGACCCGGCAACCCCGTTCGTTGTGACATGGCCGGAAAGGGGCAAGGTCCATACCGAGAAAACCTTTGTCCTGGGCGATCTTGCGAGCAACATAGCGACCATCTCTCCCGGTCAAAAGATCGCCTACATCACGGACATGATCGGGAGTGCTGAAAACGAAGAAAAGGCGGTCCTCCTCGCCAAGGATGCGGACCATCTCTTCATCGAGGCCGGCTTCCTGGAAAGAGACAAAGAGACGGCGCAGAGGAAATACCACCTGACCGCGAGGCAGGCAGGCCTGATCGCCAAAAGGGCAGGGGTGAAACAACTGACCCTTTTCCATATCTCTCCCCGGTACAGCGACCTGGAGGAGGACATCATGAAGGAGGCAATGGAAGCGTTCCGGTCCTAGCTGTTGAGCGCCGAGAGCATCGCCTGATGGATGTGGGGGTTGGATGCGACGATGGTGTTCATGAAGGGATGATAAGGGTTCCCGCCGTAATCGCTGACCACACCCCCGGCCTCCCTGACGATCACCACGCCGGCGGCGGTGTCCCACGGCTTGAGACCTTCCTCCCAGAATCCGTCCAGCCTTCCCGCGGCCACATAGGCGAGATCGATCGCCGCGGAACCCAGCCTGCGGATACCCTGTGCCCGGGTAACCATCTTCCCGAAGTGGTCCATCACACGAAGGCTGTTCTGTCGGATGGTGTACGGAAACCCGACCGCGAGGAGGGATTCCTGGAGGTCTAGGGTCCGGGAGACGCGGATCGGCCTCTGGTTGAGGAAAGCGCCGCCACCCTTGAAAGCCTCGAAATGCTCACCCATGGGGGGGCTGGAAACGATTCCGAGGACCCCGTCCCCGTCCACCTGAAGGCTGATAGAGATCGCGAAAAAGGGAAACCCGTGGGCAAAGTTGGTGGTGCCGTCAAGGGGATCGATCAGCCACACTCTCGACCGGTCGCGTTCGACCTCCCCTCCCTCCTCCGCGAGAATGCTATCCCCGGGAAAGCGGCTGCGGATGATCCGCACGATCGCCCCCTCAGCCTCGATGTCCGCTTCGGTGACGAGGTCAATCACTCCCTTCTTGGTGATGTGGTTGACCCGGCCTAACCGGGAAATCAGGATCTTTCCCGCTTCTTGGGAAGCCTGGCGAGCGGCTTCCAGTTCTTTATCCCACATGTCACAACCCCGGGTTTCCGAATCCGGCTTTGGAATCGCAAAATGACTTGACATCCGTTGTCGGCATTGGTAAATAAAATATTTTTAAATTTAATCCCTCCTTGTTCCGTTCCTGGCGTGTTTCCGGTTGCAGGACGGGACCGAGTTCCCGGAGCAGGGAAAAAGTCCGAAAGGAGAGCGGAAGACCATGAGACATTACGAGACCATTTTTATCGCCAACCCCACCCTGGCGGAAGAAACGTACAGGGAAGTGGTTGAAAAGTGCAAAAATCTTATTCAAAGGCAAAAAGGTATCGTTGTCAAGGTTGAAGAGTGGGGACAGCAGAGGCTCGCCTACGAGGTGAAGAAGTTTGACAAGGGCTTCTTCGTCCTCCTCAACTATTGCGGCGGCCCAGAGGCTACCTCCGATCTTGAACGGGATCTCAAGCTGGATGACCGAATTCTCAAGTATCAAACCGTTAAGCTCGCCAGTGACGTCGATCCTCAAGAGTTGATCCAGAAAGAAAAGGAAACGAGGAAGGACGGTCAGGGCGCCCAGGCGCAGAACGAGGGAGCGGTTCCAGGGAGCGGCCAACCACCCGCGGAGGAGGTGAAGAGCGATGTATGACAAGAGTCGAAGAAAGATGGCTTACCACAGAAGAAAGATATGTCGTTTCTGCGCTGACAGCACCCTGCCCATCGATTACAAGGACCCGAGAAACCTCAGGCTCTTTACGACGGAGCGGGGCAAGATTATCCCTCGGAGGATATCCGGGAACTGTGCCAAACACCAACGGATGCTCACAGTTGCCATCAAAAGGGCGAGAAACATTGCGCTCCTTCCTTTCACCACATCCACCCTCCGTTGACGCACTGCGAAGGAGTATGATCATCCGTGCGTGGCGGTGAGGTCGTTTGGGTGATTTTCTGGACGTCAAACCCATGAAAGCCAACGATGTGCTGGGATGCGTCGGCGTTGCTACGCTTCTGCTCGTGGCGTCGGCCTACATCCCTTTCTTCGGCTCATTCGTGAGCCTGCTCACACCCTTGCCGGTCATCTACTACTCCTCAAAGCTGGGCACCGATCAGGGGGTGAAGCTGGTGGGGGTGACCGTTCTTTTTGTGGGCCTGATCGCAACCCTGACAAGGAGCCTTCACCTCCTGTTCCTGTGCATTGAATTCAGTCTCCTGGGCCTGGTTGTTTCCGAGCTTTTCAGGAGAAACCTGTCCTTTGGTTATACGATACTGCTGGGGACAGGCCTGATGCTCGTGATCGGTTTTGTGGTCTTGGCCGTTGCAGGATTCACCAGGAACAAGACGCCCATGGAGATGGTCCTCGCCTACCTCCAGGGCAGCCTGGATCATACGGTTGAGATCTATCGCGGCATGGGCGGTGAAGAAGGGGATCCCGAGGGAGCGCGCCAGTTTGTGCGTGTGATGGGGGAGATTCTCATGACCATTTATCCTGCCCTCGCCGTGATCGGAAGCGGTTTTGTCGTCTGGTTCAACGTGACGGTGAGCAAAGTTTTATTCCGGGTGAGAAACCTCCCGTATCCCCAGTTTGGGCCGATGGATCGCTGGTCAGCCCCTGAGCATCTGATCTGGGCTGTGATCGGTGCGGGTTTTTCTTTATTTCTCCCCGTCCCTCAGATACGATTGATCGCCATCAACGTGATCATCGTGCTCCTGACGATATACTTTTTCCATGGATTTTCCATCCTTCTTTTTTTCCTGGGTAAGTACCGGGTGCCCCTTTGGGTCAGGGTGGGAGTCTATGCTTTGATCATGCTCCAGCAGATCTTTGCCGTCGTGCTCATCGCGGCAGGACTGTTCGACCAGTGGGTGGATCTCAGAAAAATACACCCCAAGAAAGCCAAGTAACGTTCAACGGAGGACATACCCATGAAAGTCATTCTCACTCAAGATGCGGAGAACCTCGGCTTTGCCGGCGAAATTCTGGAAGTGGCCAAGGGGTACGCAAGAAATTTCCTGATCCCCAAAGGGATGGCCATGGAGGCATCGGAGCAGAACATCAAGCGTACCGAACAGCAGAGAAAGAGTATCGAGGTTAAGAAGATCAAGGCGAAAGAAGATGCCTTGAAGGCGAAGGAAAGGCTCGCCGAGGTGAAGGTCACGATCGCCCAGAAGGTGGGGGAAGAGGAGAAGCTTTACGGGTCGGTCACGACGATGGATATCGCCGGAGAACTGGAAAAGCAGGGAGTGATGGTTGATCGAAGAAAGATCCTCCTGGACAAGCCCATCAAAACCCTGGGGGAATTCAAGGTGCCCATCAAGCTCCACCACGACGTGACCGGCGCGATCAAAGTTGTTGTCATTCCCGAAAAGGCGGAGTAACCTGATCAGCCACGGGGTGAGTCCATTTCCGGTTGCGGCTCCAGAGGGACCACCCCCCGGGGTGCTGGCCGGAAAAGGCATCTGCACGTGGCCGAGGAGCTGAAAAGCGCAACGGAGTGATGCATCGCATGGCACAGGCAAAGGAAAAGGTGGTCAGCGCGCCGCTTAAGGTCCCGCCGCAGAATGTGGACGCGGAGCAGGCGATCCTCGCAGGCGCCCTGATCAACAACGATGCCATGAACCAGATCGTGGACGTTCTGTCGGCCGAAGACTTCTACAAAGAAGCGCACGTCTACATCTATGCCGGGATGATCGAGCTCTACAACAGCAATGAACCGATCGACCTGATCACCCTCTCCCAACTCCTGAAAGAAAAAGGCCTTCTGGAGAAGTCCGGAGGTCCGGATTACCTCGCTTCCCTGGTGGATGCGGTTTCCACCTCCGCCGGTATCCTGTACCACGCGGAAATCGTGCGGGACTTGGCCGTTCGAAGAAGGCTCATCAGCCAGTGCTCCCTGATCTCCGACTCGTGTTTTCAGGGCCTTGAGCCGACCGACGAGCTGCTGGACAGGGCGGAGCAGTCCATTTTCGACATTGCCGAATCCAAGATCGGAGAGAGCTTCACCTCTCTGGAGGACGTGGTCAAACAGAGCTTCAAGAAGCTCGAGAGCGTGGCAGAGCTGGACGGGTTCGTGACGGGCGTGCCTTCAGGGTTTGACGATTTTGATCGCCTCACCGCAGGCTTGCAGCCTTCGGACCTGATCATCATCGCCGGCAGGCCCAGCATGGGAAAAACGGCCCTCGCCTTGAACATCGGTTACAATGCGGCTTCCAGGACCGAGAAGGGGGTGGCTGTCTTTTCTCTGGAGATGTCAAAGCTCCAGCTGGGGATGAGGCTCCTGGGGTTTGACGCCCAGATCGACGCCACCCGGCTCAGAACGGGCGCTCTTCGAGAAAAAGACTGGGCGAGGCTGACGGAGGCGGCCAATCGCCTGGCGGAACTTCCCATCTTTGTGGATGACACCTCCTGGCTGAGTGTCCTTGAGATGAAGGCGAAGTGCCGGAGGCTTATGAAAAGGACGCCCCTCTGTCTCGTGATCATCGATTACCTTCAACTCATCCAGGGCAGGAGGACGGCCGAGTCCCGTCAGATGGAGGTATCCGAGATATCCCGATCCCTCAAGGCCCTTGCCAAAGACCTCAGTGTTCCTGTCATCACCCTTTCCCAGCTGAACAGGAAGGTGGAAGATCGGCCCAACAAAAGGCCCCAGCTGGCCGACCTGAGGGAGAGCGGCGCCATAGAGCAGGATGCGGACGTGATTGCTTTCATCTACCGGGACGAGCTGTATCACCCCACCACCGAAGAAAACCAGAACGTGGCGGAAATCATCCTAGCCAAACAGCGAAACGGGCCGACGGGCTTCTTCAAGCTCACTTTCCAGAAGGAGATCACCCGCTTCAGGAATTATACCCAGGACGAATCCCTATGACCGAGGAGAGATCCGAGCCATAGACAAGATCCACGGCAAGACGGGCGGCCTCAAGGCCAGCCAGCTGAAGTCCCTCCAGAGAATCTACCGCAGAAAAATATCCGGCCATGAGATCGTGACCCCGGAGCTGAGCCGACAGCTCTCGATCATTTCCTTTGAAATCCAGAGGCAAGTCGCTATCCTCGTCAACCGCAAGGGCGCCGTGGTCTCCGTTTTCGTGGGAGACGACAAACGGGTCGTGATCCCAGACCTTGGCCGGTTCCGCCTCGGCGCGGGGAGGCTCAACGGCCTGAGATGCATTCACACCCATCTCGGGGGCGAGCCTCTGACCCTGGAGGATCTGACCGACCTGGTGCTCCTCGGTTTCGACCTGATGGTCGCGATCAAGGTGGGGGAAAACGGCATCTCCGGCTCCATCTCTTACGGGCACATCCTCCCGGAAGACAAGGAGGGTGAGAAATGGGAGGTCCACGACGTCCCGGATATAGGCCAGCTGGAGGTCGATTTCCATTCCCTGATCCAGTCCCTGGAGGACGAGCTTGCGAGAACAGAGACGAGCCGGCTCCTCGGGAAAAGGGACAGGGCCGTCCTGGTGGCAGTGACTGCCGGGGCCTCGTGGAAAGCGAAGGAATCCCTCGAGGAGCTGAAGGACCTCGCCATCTCCAATCACGTGGACGTGGTGGATGGGGTCCTTCAGCGCACCAAGGAGATCAATCCCCGATTCCTGATCGGGAAGGGCAAGTTGAGCGAACTCGTCCTGAGGTGCCTTCAAACCGGCGCCAATCTCCTCATATTCGACAACGAGCTGACCCCTGCCCAGGTCCGAAGCTTGACCGATGCGACGGAACTGAGGATCATCGACCGGAGCCAGCTTATCCTGGACATCTTCGCCAAAAGGGCTGTCACCAGGGAGGGAAAGATTCAGGTGGAACTGGCCCAGTTGAAATACCTCCTGCCGCGACTTGCCACAAAAAACACGGCCATGTCCAGGCTCACCGGAGGCATCGGGGGAAGGGGGCCTGGTGAAACCAAGCTGGAGATCAATCGCCGCCGCGTGAGAGAACGGATCACGCGGTTGAACCGGGACCTCAACCAGATCCGGCGTCAAAGGGAAGACAGGCGGAGGCTCAGGAACGTCAGGGGGCTGCCGGTCATCTCCATCGTAGGATACACGAACGCGGGCAAATCCACGCTCCTCAACAGCTTGACCAAGAGCCACGTCCACGTGGAAGACCGCCTTTTCGCGACCCTCGACCCGAGCAGCCGTCGCCTCAGGTTTCCCCGGGAGCGGGAAGTGATCATCACGGACACGGTGGGTTTTATCCGGGACCTCCCCGAAGACCTGATGGAGGCCTTTGCAGCCACCCTGGAAGAGCTTCATGACGCTGATCTTCTGCTGCACGTGGCTGACGCCAGCAGCCCTCGGATGGAAGAGCAAATCGCGGCTGTGGAAACCATCCTTCGAGAACTCGGCCTGGAGCGAATCCCAAAGCTGCTGGTCCTGAACAAAATCGACCGCCTGGATGGAGACCAGGCGGCCGCCTTTGCGAGATCGTTTAAGGGAATACCGGTCTGCGCGTTGGAGCCCGGGACTTTTTCCGAGCTTCTGGCTCAGATGGAACGCCTTATCTGGCCCCGTTCTTCCACGCCGTTGATTTCAGAACCCTCCCTTCCCTCGAAATCACCAGGGATCCGGAGTTCGGGAGGGAGTCGATAAACCTCGTGCCATCCTCCGGGTTCATCACGAACACGCTCGTTGCCAGGGCATCCGCTTCCATGGTGGTCCCTGCCACGACGGAAACGCTCGTGCTGAGGTGAGGGGAAAGCCCCGTCCTCGGATGGACGATGTGATGGAAGACCCTCTCCTTGTCGAAAAAAACCTCATAATCCCCTGAAGTCGCGACCGCACCATCCCTCATTCGAATCGTGTCCGGGTAGTTCTTCTTTTTCCGTGGGTCCTCGATCGCCACCAACCACGGCCGGTCATGTTCTTTGGCTCCCCTGGTTCGGATGTCCCCACCGGCGTTGATGAGATAATTCTCGATATGGTGATCGGACAAAACCTGTGCGGCCTTGTCCACGATATACCCCTTGGCAATACCGTCCAGGGTGATCCCCATGCCCCGCTTCCTCAAGGAAATCGCCTTCTCGGTGACGTCGACCATGCGGGCGTCTATCAGTCCCAGGACATCTTTCAGCTGATCCTCCGACGGCAATTGCTTCCCATCCTGGAATCTTTCCTTGAAAAGGTCCACCGCGGGCTTGACGGTGATATCAAAGCACCCGCCGGTGAGCCCGTGAAAATGAAGGGACCTCTGGATCACCTCCGAAACTTCAGGGGGAATGTCCCTGAGAGTCCCGGCCCGGTTCAGTTCGGCCACCGGTGTGGACGGGTCGTACCGGCTCAGGAGGCGCTCCAGCCTGACCATTTCATCAAAAGCACGATTCATTGCCTCCTCCGCCCGGTCCCTGGAGGGGTGGAGGAGCGTCACGGAGACAAAGGTCCCCATGGCGAGCCTGGTTTCTGAGACCTTCACAGCCTTCTTGTTGAACCGGACCGCCTCAGCAGGCAGGGGAACCAGGGTCGATGATGCTACCCCCAGCCCCAAAAGCCCCGACAGTTTCAGGAAAGCCCTTCGATCCATGGAGCATCCCCGGCGAACCATATCCGTCCTGCGCATCATGTCATGCCTCCGGATGAAAAAACAGTCGGAATCTACCACCCGGATTGAGGGTTGGCAAGACATATCTTGCCCCTAAGCCTTGTAAGTCGGTCTTTAAAACCGACCCCCCTGGGGGTCGGCTGATTGGATGGTGTTAGCGGGTGAGTTCGAACGCCCGGGGCTAGGGGTTCTCTGTCAGGGGGAAATGCTTTTTGGCCTGCCGGATGTCCTCGCTGATCTGTTTCGAGAGCTCCTCCAGGCTGCGAAAAGTCTTTTCCTCTCTCAGCCGTTTCAGGAAGTTGATCTTGATCGTTTTGCCGAGAAGGTTGCCGGAGAAGTCGAGGATATGGGTTTCGACCGTGAGCGGTGTATCCCCGAAGGTGGGGTTGTATCCGACATTGGTGACGCCGTGGTACGTCTTGCCGTCCACCACAACGCTCACCGCGTAGACCCCGACCTTTGGCAGGAGTTCGTCTCTCAGCTGGAGGTTGGCCGTGGGAAAGCCGAGAAGCCTGCCCCCCCGGTTGTGGCCTTTTACCACTGTCCCCTGCAACTGATAACTCCTTCCCAGGAGCACTTTTGCTTCATCCAGCTTGCCTTCCAGGACAAGGTTTCGGATGGAGGTGCTGGAGACGAGGGTATGGTTGACATGCACGGGACCTACGAGATGAACGGCGAAACCGAGTTGATCACCCATCTCCCGGAGAAGGGAAATGTTCCCTTCCCGGTTGTGGCCGAAGGTGTAATCATAACCCACCACCAATTCCTTGATACCGATCTTGTCCACCAGGATATCCTTTACAAAGTCCCTGGCAGCAACAGCGGCGAATTCCCTGCTGAAAGGGAGACAGAAGAGAACTTCAATGCCCGCCTTCACGATCAGTTCGAGTTTCTGAGGCGTAGGCGTGATGAGGCGTGGGCCATTGCCCGGTTTCATGATCTGGATGGGGTGAGGCTCAAAGGTCATGACCGCGGACTGGCCGTGGAGTGCGCCTGCTCTTTCCTTGACCTTGTCAAAAAGAGCCAGGTGGCCCCGATGGACACCGTCAAAGTTTCCTATGGTCAGAACCGGATTCCTGAGAGGTCTCCTCAGTTCTTCAAGGCGAAGGATCAGATTCATTGACGCCCAGCGCTCCGCATGTGCAAATCCATTCATCCACAAAATGCCACAATATCCCGGGGGATGCAAGCCTTCTGAAAAAGCCTGAAGCGCCCGGAACAGCCCCGCCCCGGACAGGAAAGGGGGCTAAATTATGCGATTGACAGCACAGCCGTGATAATATAAAAAGCGGAGAAGAAATATCAACGTTGTCCATGTGCGGAAGTGGCGGAACTGGTAGACGCGCTAGGTTCAGGGTCTAGTGGGGGTTCCCCCGTGGGAGTTCAAGTCTCCCCTTCCGCACCATCTTTTTGCAAGACAAGGGTCATCTTATGGACCCCCTTCCCCCCTTGACACAAAAGGCTGGGAGGCTCATGATCCGAGAGGCATCTTGAATTTAAGACAGGGTTGATTAACATTCAAACCTGAAGGACTTTGAAGCAGAGGGTTTTGGGGTTTCTTTCTGCGGCGATGGTCTTTCAATTTCATCTGAAGGAAAGGCAAGGTTTCGCGATGATGAGAAAGAAAGCTTTTTCCAAGAAATCTGTGATAGCTGCATGGACCGTTGCGTGTTTAATGGCAGGGTTCGGGGTGGCCGCGTTTTTCGGTCCGGTCTCATCCCTCTCGGCGCAAACCGCTCCGGGGGCGAGGGAAGTGCCGGCATCTTTTTCAAGCCTGGCCAAGCAGGCCAGCCCGTCGGTTGTCAATATCAGTACCGTCAAAATGATCAAGGGAAGAGGGCAGTTTCCCATGCCTTTCGGCCCGAACGATCCCTTCCGGGATTTCTTCGAGCGTTATTTCAGAGACCAGATGCCCAGGGACTATCGACAGCAGAGCCTCGGAACCGGTTTCATCATCGACAAGGAAGGCTACATCCTGACCAACAACCATGTTGTGGAAAAGGCCGATGAGATCAACGTGAAGCTCTCGGATGACAAGGAGTTCAACGCCAAGGTCATCGCCCGTGATCCGAAGACGGACATTGCCCTGATCAAAATCGATGCGGACAGGCCTTTCAGCCCCCTGACCCTCGGGGACTCGGACAAGCTTGAAGTTGGAGAATGGGTTGTCGCTATCGGCAATCCCTTCGGCCTGGGCAACACGGTGACGGCGGGCATTGTGAGCGCAAAATACCGCTATATCGGCGCAGGTTCGTATGACAACTTCATCCAGACCGATGCCTCCATCAACCCGGGCAACAGCGGTGGGCCGCTCCTGAACACGGCAGGTGAGGTGATCGGCATCAACACGGCGATCTATTCGCAGAGCGGGGGCAGCATCGGCATCGGGTTCGCCATCCCCATCAACATGGTCAAGGATTTGCTCCCCCAATTGAAAAAAGGCAAAGTGGTGAGGGGATGGCTGGGTGTGATGATCCAGAAGATCACCCCGGAACTCAAGAACAAGCTGGATTTGAAGGATGACAAAGGCGCCCTGGTGGGCGATGTCTCCTCAGGGGGGCCAGCGGACAAGGCGGGAATTCAGCGGGGCGATGTGATCACCACGTTTGACGGCAGGGAAGTCAAAGATTCGACGGACCTTCCGTACATGGTTGCCTCAACGCCGGTCGGGAAAAACGTGCCCGTTGAGGTGATCCGAAAGGGCCAGAAGAGGTCTTTCCAGGTCAAGATCGGCGAGCTGAAAGAGGAGAAAGAGGCGGCTGTTTTGGCTGAAGTCAAACCGAAGCTCGGGATGACCGTCGAGGAGATCACGCCCGAGGTCGCCAAAAACTACCGCCTGTCGGAAACGAGAGGCCTGGTCGTGGTGGATGTGGAGAGCAACTCTCCGGCTGATGATGCGGGTTTAAGGGAAGGGGATATTATCCTGGAAGTGGATCAGAAGCAGGTCGCGGATCTGGGAGGGTTCAATCGCAGGATAGAATCCTACAAGCCCGGAGATACCATCCTTCTGCTGGTGAAACGGCCCAGCGCAACGGTGTACCTGACGTTGAAAGTGCCGAAGTGAAACAGGCCTAAGCATTCTTACCCATCGGAGGCGGGGTGCCGGGATTCGCTCATGACGGCCCCCGCCGTTTTCTTGCCCGGCCTTTCCAGCATTCCCGCCGTCTTGTCGACGCAAAGCCGGGATTTCTCGAAGCAGGACCAGGGGAAGTGTCATTTGTCCGCGACGATCCACGCTGAAAACAGGGGAGCGGGTTGAATTTCAGCGCAGACCCCTGCGAGCCGGAGCATGTGCCGGATCGCTGCAGGGGAGTGAAATTTGCTCCCCATCAGGACCAGCCTTTCCACCAGGGCCGCCGCCTTTACCGGGAATCGGTTGATGTCCGGTTCCTCGATCACGATCCTGCCCCCCTTCTTGAGCACCCGGACCAGTTCCTTCAACGTTCGCTCCTGATGATCAAAGTGATGGAGGGCGTCCACGACCACCACCCGGTCGAAAGTTTCGTTCCGGAAAGGAAGCCCTGCCACGTCTGTCCGCAACGGCCGGATGCCCGCCTTGGCTTTCGCCTTTTTCAGCATCGGAAGGGACAAGTCGCACACCACCACCTGCCCTGTCCACTTTCTGAAATGGTGGGAAACCCGGCCCGTGCCCCCTCCGGCGTCAAGGAGCGAGCCTTCCGTGGGCAACCGGAGAAGATCACGCCATTTAGAAAAATCCGGGGACGGGATGAGCCGGTCATAGATCGATGCCATATGGTCAAAGTGATTGAACACGGGTGAACCCTCACGCCCTTCTACGCCCTCAGGCCGGAGAGGTGCGGCCGGAGGACAAGACAAAGATAAGGCGGGGTTTGGGGGAATCAATTTTTCTTGCAAAGAACCGGCTTTTGTTCAAGAGTCGAAAGGAGCGGCGAGAGAGAGGAGGGAGGAGGGATGGAAGGGGAACGATGGAACGCAGGAAAGGTCCTGGAAGTCTCCAGAAGCTACTGGGAGGGTTTCGTCATCCATGCAGGGGTCAAGTTGGGGATTTTCACCATCATCGGCGACAAAACGCTCAGGGCCGAAGAAATCGCCAAAAAGCTGAGGGCAGACCCGCGAGGCGCGTCAGCTCTTCTCGATGCCCTATCAGCGATGGCTTTTCTGACCAAGAAAGAAGGGGCCTATGCCAATACCCCGGAGGCCAAGGCTCTCCTCGTCAAGACCTCCCCTCGCTACGTCGGCTATGCGATCATGCATCACCACAACCTGGTCCCGGCATGGTTCAAACTGGGCAATGCGGTGAGGCGCGGAAAACCGGTAAGGAGCAAGAAAAGGGATGAGAAGGAACTGGAGAGCTTCCTCATGGGCATGTTCAACATGGCCATGGCGATCGCCCCAACCCTGGCGAAAGAAATCGATCTCAGGAATAGAAAGCACCTTCTCGACCTGGGCGGCGGGCCGGGCACGTATGCGATCCAATTCTGTCTGGCCAATCCTATGCTCCGCGCTATTGTCTTCGACCTTCCCGGGACAAGACCCTTTGCCACGAAAACGATCGAGAGATTTTCACTGGGGGACAGAATCCGGTTCATGCCCGGAGACTACATCGAAGACCATCTCACCGGGTCATATGACGTGGCCTGGCTTTCCCAGATTATTCACAGCATGAGCCCGGAGGAATCCCGGATGGTCATCAGGAAAGCCGTGTCCGTCCTGGAACCAGGCGGGCTTATTCTTATCCATGATTTCATCCTCAACGACACCAAGGATTCTCCTCTTTTCCCCGCGCTTTTCTCCCTAAACATGCTTGTGAACACGGCTCAGGGGAGGTCTTATTCCGAGGGAGAGATCCGGGATATGCTGGCAGGGGCGGGTGTCAAGGGGATCACCCGGCTCCCTTTCAAAGGGCCGAACGATTCCGGGATTATCGTCGGAGAGGTTTGAGAGAGGGGCTTTCCGGAAAGGAGGTGAAAAGGGTCACTTGGTGAGCACTTCTTCTGAAAGGAAGTCCCTCCGGGATTGTCCCCCGGCTTTCTCGAACTCGTTGATCCACGTTCTCACCCTTTCCTCGCCGTAAGCCCTTTTCATCCCAGCCACGATCAAATCAACGGGAATGTCGGCGAAGGACCCGTGGTAGGCGACATATTCCATGAACTGCTTCTTTTCGAGGTTGTAGGGCTGGAAGATGGAATCATCCCGGCCGTTGAATTCCAGAGGGACGACTTTGTGCCTTTTGCAAAGCTCTTTATTGAAAGCCGGGGTGGCGACGACCCATTTCCCTTCCAGGTAGAACTCGGTGAACCCATGAAAAGCGAAAAGGTCGGTTCCCATGATTTCCAGGAGCTGCCTTGTGGCCAGGTGGTTGCGAACGTCGGCAAAACCGACCCTCGAAGGAATACCCGACGCCCTTCCCAGGGCGCACAGGAGCGAGGCCTTCGAGACACAGTAACCCCGCCCTCCTCTGAGGACATTGCTCGCCCGGAAGTGTTCGGGACGATAAAAAGGGTAATAGGGGTCATACCAGATCCCGTCGCGCACGGCGTAGTAAAGCCTGACGGCCTTTTCAACGGGATTGTCCCCGCATCCCTCGGTTTTTTCCAGGCCAAAGGCGATGATTTCTTTGTGATCACTGTCAATAATGGCCGTGGGAGAGAGGTACCGACGATCGTCTTCGCTCATAGCTGGTCCTGCGCTCCAATCGAATTTTCGCCTTCAAAATCTCCTGCTTGTTCGCTGGGGATCATACCAAAGAGAGGGGGGCGGGTCAAAATCGCCGGCCGCAATTTTCTCATCTCGTCTTTTCTGGCGTTTTTCAGTTGTTACTGTATACCTGGTATCAACTTAGAAAAGTAAGCGTACCTATTTTTTTGTCATTTCGACCGAAGGGAGAAATCTTTCTTGAATTAATCCAAAGATTTCTCAGTCGCCTTGCTCCTTCGAAATGACGCTCCTTTTGGTTCAAGTTGGTGCTAGAATGAACGACGGAGGAAAGTTATCCTTGTGAAAAAGGATACCAGGGGTGCGGCGGTTTGATCAGGGGATGATCAGGGCCATGGCCGGGCGCTCGAAGGAGGCTTTAAGAAAATGATCACCGCAGGGATTGATTGTGGTGCGAAGAACACCAAAACGGTCATCATGAGGGAGGGGAAGATCGTGGGGAAGGCGAATGTGCTCACCGGCTTCGACCAGATCAAAGCGATTAAAGCCTCCTATGAAGCGGCCTTAAAGGATGCCGCTCTGTCCGACGGTGATGTGCAGGCGGTCTGCGGCACGGGATCAGGGAAGAACGCCGTCAAGAGCGCTGTCGGGAAAACCAAGGATCTGGTAAACGACATCAAGGCCATGGCCAGGGCCGCCGTTCACTTCTTCCCCAGGGCGAGAACCGTGGCAGATGTGGGCGCTGAGGAGGGAAGAGCTGCGAAGGTGGATGAAAGGGGGAACGCCCTTGATTTCGCGATCAACGAGAAGTGTGCTGCCGGGGCCGGGGCGTTCATCGAGGCCATGTCGCGGGCGCTCGAGACACCCCTGGAACAATTGGGACCGCTGGCGCTGACATCGGACAAGGAAATCCCGATGAACGCCCAGTGTGCTATTTTCGCTGAATCCGAAGTGGTGGGTTTGATCCACGGAAAGGCTGAAAAGCAGGACATCAGCAAAGCGATTCATGATGCCGTGGCCAGTCGAATCGTTTCCATGATCCGGAGGATCGGCGTGAACGAGGATGTGGTCATGCTGGGCGGGGTCGCCCACAACCCGGGGTTTGTGGAGGCGATGAAGCGGCAGCTCGGTATCGGGGAACTCCACATCCCCGAAATCCCGGAGTTCGGAATGGCTGTCGGCGCTGCCGTGGTGGCCTCGGAGCAGAGGATGGTCGGGTCGCTCGGTTGACGGAGAAGACAACCATGGTTGAGGAAAAGGGCCAGGAGTTCTGGAGATGGACGGAGTCGAACTGGGTCAATCCCGGGGTTGACTGGAAAAAAGCGACATACGTCACCCTGGGTATCGACGTCGGGTCTGTGAGCACCCAGGCAGTCATCATGGCCGACGGGGAGGTCCTTGCCTATGGCAACATGAGAACCGGTTCGGACAGCCCCAACAGCGCCAGAAAGGGGCTCAACTTCGCCCTCGAAAAGACCGATATGCCCGAGAGCAGGATAGACTACTGCGTGGGGACAGGGTACGGCCGTGTCAATGTGCCCATGGCTGACCGTACGGTCACGGAGATCGCGTGCCATGCCCGGGGCGCCAACTTCATTTACGGCCCTGCCGTTCGTACCGTCCTCGACGTGGGCGGCCAGGACATCAAGGCGATCCGGTGCGACGAAAAGGGCAAGGTCACCAACTTCCTGATGAACGATAAATGCGCGGCCGGGACGGGCCGCGGGATGGAGGTGTTCTCAGACCTCCTGGGCATTCCCGTCACGGAGGTGGGGGATAGATCGTTCCAGGTCAAAGAAGAGCCTGAGGCGGTTTCGAGCACGTGCGTCGTGTACGCCAAGTCCGAAGCGACAGGCCTTCTCAGACAAGGATGGACCACGGAACAGGTCCTCGCCGCCTACTGCCGCGCGATGGCAGAGCGAATCTACGCCCTGATCGAACGAATCGGCGTCGAACCAGAGTTTGCCGTCACCGGAGGCATGGCAAAGAACAGGGGCGTCATCGATCGGCTGATGCCCATGATCGGCCTAAGACCTGCCGAGACCGAGTGGGATACCCAGATTGCCGGCGCCCTCGGCGGGGCGCTGTTTGGTTATGCCCTTTGCCAGAAAGGAAAGGGAAGGCGCAAAGAGGAGGGGGCTTGAATGCTTGCCCATTACGGGTACAAGGACGGTTCCGGCGAGTATTACATCACCATCGATACAGGGCTTTGCGATGGATGCAGGGAGTGCGTCGTGGCGTGCCCGGCCCGTGTCTTTGTCGTGGTCGATGAAGACCCCCACGACCCTATGCGAGAGGAGCCGGTGGCGATCGTGGCGATAGAGAAAAGGAAAAAAATCAAGTACGAGTGTAACCCTTGTAAACCCGCAACCGGCCAGCCCCCCCTTCCTTGCGTGAAGGC
>JAGUZM010000454.1 GCA_020060805.1 Deltaproteobacteria bacterium
ACTCTGGCAGCGATCACGGGGTACAGGGTGGCGGGGAAAACCGGGACCTCCCAGAAAGTGGATCCTCGCACGAAACGCTACTCCAGCAAGGATTACGTCACCCTCTTTGTGGGGCTCGTACCGGCGGATCAACCAAAGCTCGTCATGCTCATCATGGTGGATGAGCCTGAAGGGAAGAAGTACGGAGGTCTTGTCGCCGCACCGGTGTTCAAAGAAGTGGGCACATCGGTCCTCAACCACTTGAGGATCAATCCGGAGATCGTCCTCGCAAGAGGGGAGACCAGGGCGGGTCAGGCTGATGGCTCCGGTTCGCCCTCTACCCTTCATGTCGAGGTCGTCCAGGAAGGTCCGAATCGGTTGCCCGATTTCAGCGGGATGAGCATGAGGGAGGTCCTCCAGGGAGGAAAAACCCTGGGTGTGAAGGTGATGTTGGAGGGCACGGGGTTGGCCTTTAAACAGGTTCCCGAGCCCGGGGCCTATCTGAACCAGGTTTCAGAGGTAAGGGTCAGTTTCAGACCGCCGACGTAGAAAGACGATGAAGCTCAAGGATATTCTCAAAGACCTGCAAGGCAGGGAATGGTCCGGCAGGGATGACCTGGAAATCAAAGGTCTCGCCTATGATTCTCGCCAGGTTGAACCAGGGTATCTCTTCGTCGCCCTGCGGGGTCATCAGCTGGACGGGCACGACTTCATCCCTGAGGCGATCCGAAGAGGGGCGGTCGCACTCGTCGCCGAGGGGTTCAAGGGAGCGGAGAAGGGAGTGACGAGGATCCAGGTGGAGAACCCCCGAGCGGCTCTCTCAAAGCTGGCGGTCAGGTTTTACGGAAGCCCATTCAGGGCCATGAACCTGATCGGGATCACCGGAACGAACGGAAAGACCACGACGGCTTATCTCCTGGAATCCATCCTGCAGGCTGCCGGGGCAAGGCCCGGAGTCATGGGAACCGTCAACTACCGGTTTTCGGGAAAAGTCTACCCCGCTCCTGTCACCACGCCCGAGTCTCTGGACGTGATGCGGTTGATGAGGGAGATGGCCGACGGCGGAACCACGGATGTGATCATGGAAGTCTCCTCCCATGCCCTCGACCAGGGACGCGTTCAGGACTGCCCGTTCCGGGTGGCCATATTCTCCAACCTCTCAAGGGACCACCTGGATTACCACAAAACCATGGAGGCCTACTTCAGGGCCAAGAGCCGGCTCTTCGTGAGCCTCGGCAAAAGCAGGCCGGGGTACGGACCCCACGCTGTCATCAACGGGGATGACCCGTATGGCCGGGAGCTCATGGCCATGACAAAAGCGACGGTATGGACTTACGGGCTCGACCCAAATTGCAGTGTCCGGGGTGAACTCGTTTCAGCGCAGAGGACCGGCATCCATGTCAAAGTGAAGACACCCGCCGGAGATATCGATGCAACATCCCCTCTCCTGGGGCATTTCAACATCTACAACATCATGGGCGCTGCGGCCGCCGGCCTTGCCCTCAACGTAAGCCTGGAGAAGATCGCTGAAGGAATCGCGAGACTCAAAAAAGTCCCGGGCAGGCTCGAACCGGTTCAGAACAAGAGGTCCCTGAGCCTGGTGGTGGACTACTCCCATACGCCCGACGCCCTCCTGAAGGCGATGCAGGCCCTCAGGCCCCATGCGGAGGGAAGGCTCATCACGGTCTTCGGGTGCGGCGGTGATCGGGACAGGGGCAAGAGGTTTGACATGGGCTTGCTCGCCGGCGAACACAGCGACGTGGTCTTCATCACTTCCGATAATCCGAGAACCGAGGATCCTCTGTCCATCGTCAAGGAAATCGAGACAGGAACGAAGAAGACCGGCCTGAAACGGATGGAATGGCCGGTCAGTCAGAATCACATCCGGGGAGGTTATTTCCTCGAAGTGGACCGGCGAGAGGCGATCCGGAAGGCGGTCTCTCTGGCCGATCAGAAGGACATCGTCCTGATTGCGGGCAAGGGCCACGAGGACTACCAGATTGTCGGAAAGGAAAAAAGACACTTCGATGACCGGGAAGAGGCGGCCCGAGCGGCTGCTGAGGGGCGGTAAATGACGGCGCAGTGGGGTGCCATCAACGCAGGGGAAATCGCATCGACCGTCCGGGGAGAAATGGCCGGGGGTTCGGCGGGAGTTGTTTTTTCAGGCCTCAGCTCCGACTCAAGGGCGATCAAGGTGGGAGAACTCTTCTGGGCGCTCAAGGGCGAGAAATTCGACGGCCACGATTTCCTGAAGGACGCGATCAACAAGGGCGCCACGGGCATCGTGGTCGAGAAGGGCCGGGTTCGCCATATCCCGGCGGAAAGGGACATCGTGACCATCGCTGTTGCGGATACCCTGAGAGCCCTGGGAGATCTGGCATCCTGGTGGAGGCACGAACACAAGGCGGCCGTTGTCGGCATTACCGGGAGCGCAGGGAAAACGACAACCAAGGAAATGGCGGCCGCGATTTTCGGCCTCTCCGGAATGACCCTGAAGAACAAAGGCAACTTCAACAACCTGATCGGCTTGCCCCTGAGCCTTTTCCTGCTCGACGCGTCTCACCGCACCGCGGTCCTTGAAATGGGAATGAACAGGCCGGGAGAGATCGGCCGGCTCACGGAGATCGCGGATCCCGACGTGGGCCTGATCACCAATGTGGCAAGGGCCCACGTGGAGGGCGTGGGAAGTCTCGAGGGCGTGGCCAAAGCAAAGGTGGAGCTCCTGGAGAAGATGTCTTCGGGGAGAAAGGCTCTCCTGAACGGGGACGATGAACTCCTCATGAGAACCGCCGCTCCCCTGCGCAGAAAGGTCATGACCTTTGGCCTCGGCCCGAAAAACGATGTGAGCCCTGATGGCGTCAAGAACCTCGGTCGCAAAGGGTTCGCCTTTCAAATCCGGTATGCGGGAGAGAAGGTCCCCGTGGTGCTGGGCACTCCGGGCGTCCAGAACATCTACAACGCCCTGGCCGCGTCGGCCATAGCCTTTGCCCTGAATGAGCCCGTGGATCGGATCGCAGAGGGGCTGAATCGTTTTGAGGGAATCCCGGGCCGTTTCACCCTCTCCCCTCTGCCGGATGGATGCACCCTCGTGGACGACACGTACAACGCCAATCCCCATTCCCTGAAGGCGGCCATGGATTCCCTGAGCTCTCTTGTCAACGGCGGGGGAAGGATTGTCGTCGGCCTGGGGGATATGCTGGAACTCGGGAACGAGACGGCGGCAGCTCACGTGGAGGCGGGCGAGCGGGTCGCAGCGGTCGGGGCTCACGGTTTTGTCGCTCTGGGAGAGCAGGCGCATCTCATGATTCAAGGGGCCGTGGACAAGGGGTTTCCTCCCCAGAGGGCGGTGATCGCAAAGGATCACCAGGATATGGCAGGAAAGATCAGGGGAATGATCAGAAAAGGAGATCTTGTTTTTCTGAAAGGGTCCAGAAGGGTGGGCCTCGAAAAGGTGGCGGCGTTGCTCAAGGCGGAATGACACCCCCACGGCCCCCTATCCTTATCCCCGGTGTCCAACAGGAGGCTGGGACATGGGCGGGGGCGGAACCGGGTAGCCGAATTCACGAACGATGGGAAGGATGAGAGCATGCTATACAAACTGATCTATCTGTTCCACACAGACCTCTCGTGGCTGAATGTCTTCCGTTACATCACGTTCAGGACCATCCTGGCCACCCTGTCCGCGCTCCTCATCGTTTTCTTCATCGGTGACTGGGTCATCCGCAGGCTTCGGGTCATGCAGGTGGGTCAGCATATCAGGGAGGATGGACCTCCCAACCACAAGGGCAAGGCCGGCACGCCGACCATGGGGGGATGCCTCATCCTTCCCATCGTCCTGATATCCACCCTTCTCTGGGCCGAGCTTAAGAACATCTACGTGTGGCTGGTCCTGTTCGTCCTCGTGGCCTTCGGGCTCATCGGGTTCGTGGACGACTACATGAAAACCGTCCGCAAGAGCAGCAAGGGTCTCACGGCCAAAGGGAAATTTTCCCTCCAGGTGCTGGCGGCACTGGTTGTGGCCATCATCCTTTATCTTCACCCTGATTTCGACGCGCGGCTCTATTTCCCGTTTTTCAAGACCGTGACGCCCGACCTCGGA
>JAGUZM010000569.1 GCA_020060805.1 Deltaproteobacteria bacterium
CCTCAGGGAATACAAGAAGGAGGGTTTTGCCCTCTTCGAGGGGCTCATGGCACGGCTCAGGGAAGAGATGCTGATGACCCTGCCCCGAATTCAGCTTTTGAAGCAGAGGCCTGCTGAAGAATTGCCGAAAACCCAGAGGAGACCCATGCGGTACAGCCATGGCGATTCTGCGGAAAAGCCTGAAACGGTGAGGAGAGAGGGAAAGAAGATCGGGAGGAACGATCCTTGCCCTTGCGGGAGCGGGAAGAAGTACAAGAAGTGCTGTGGAAAGAATGCGTAAGTCACAAGGCCAAGGGAAATAGACCTGCAGGTGAGAGGCGTGGAAGATTCCAAGTACATGGTCAAGGGTTTTAAGGCGGGGGCGGTCGCTGCGGGAATCAAGAAGAGGGGCGGTCTGGACCTGGCCGTCATTTTTTCAGAGAGAGAAGCAGCCGGGGCAGGCGTTTTCACGACCAACAAGGTGAAAGCAGCGCCGGTGATCGTGAGCCAGGAGCATGTTCGAGGCGGCAGGGTCCGCGCCATTGTCGCCAATTCCGGCAACGCCAACGCATGCACCGGAAAAGAGGGGCTGGCCAAGGCCAATCGGACGGCGGAGATGGTCGCGGAGGAACTGGGTATTGAACCGGGTGAGGTCCTGGTCGCTTCCACCGGGGTCATCGGCGCGCAACTCAACGTGAATCTCATTTCCAAGTCACTGAAAGGCCTGGTGCAGAGTCTTTCACCCGAAGGGATTCCCCGGGCCCTGGAAGCGATCATGACCACGGATTCGTTTCCCAAGATAAGCGAGTTCGAAGGGAATGCGGGAGGAATGCCTTACCGTATCGTGGGAATTGCCAAAGGGGCGGGGATGATCATGCCTCAGATGGCGACCATGCTCTGCTTCGTCATGACCGACGTCCATATCGGGGTGCCGGAGTTGAGAAAGGCCCTTTCCGCGGGCGTGGAAAGAACGTTTAACCGGATCACGGTGGATGGGGACACGAGCACCAACGATGCGGTTCTGATCATGGCCAACGGCATGGCCGGCAACGAGGGTATGGATTCCCGCGAGTATGAATCGTTCAGGAAAGGGTTGACCCAGGTCATGGCCGATCTGGCCGGGATGATCGTCAGGGATGGGGAAGGGGCGACAAAGGTGATCGAGGTTCGGATCCAGGGCGCTGCGAGCGCTGCGGATGCCCTCACCGCCGCGAGGACCGTCGCCAACTCGACGCTCGTCAAAACGGCTTTCTACGGCCAGGATCCGAACTGGGGGAGGATCATGGCCGCTCTGGGCCGGGCGGAAATACAGATGAAGGAAGAAGACGTGGACATATGGGTGGAAGATGTAAAGATCGTTGACAGCGGTGTCGGGACCGGCTTTGACCGCGAAAAAGAGGCCTCCGATCGGATGAAACGGAAGGAGTTCTCCGTGATCATCGAGCTGAAGCAGGGCGCATTCGAGGAGCGTATCAAGACCTGCGACCTCACCCATGAGTACGTGAGCATTAACGCGGATTATAGAACGTAAGGGTTTAAACTCGAAATCCGAATATCGAAATCCGAAACAATATCGAAATCCAGGGATTCCAACTTGACGCTCCAAACAAGGGTTTGCCGGGCTGCTTATTCTCTGATGAATTGGGAGTGACCGATTATGTATGTCGTGATTATGGCTGGTGGCTCGGGAACGCGATTCTGGCCCATGAGCCGCAAGGATACGCCCAAGCAGTTTCTGAACATCTCCGGGAAAGGTCCTCTGATCACAGAGACCTGTGACCGGCTCAGGCCTCTCGCCAGTGACGAGGAGATGATCATCGTGCTGGGGGATGACCATGTCAGGGAGGCGAAATCCTTGCTGGAGGGGAGGAAGGTCCATATCATCGCAGAGCCGATGGGGAGAAACACTGCTCCGTGCATAGGCCTCGGAGCCGTCATGGCGGCACACCTCGGGTGCGATAGCCCTATCGCCTTCATGCCGGCAGACCATTTTGTCGCCAACCCTCCTGGTTTGATTGAGAGCCTTCAGGCTGCCCAGTCGGTCGCGAAAACCGGCGCGATCGCGATTCTCGGCATTGTACCGACGAGGCCGGAGACAGGCTATGGTTACATTCAGTGGAAAGAGGAGCAGCCGGCCTATCGGGTTACCTCTTTTGTAGAAAAGCCAAGCCTCGACAAAGCCCGGCAGTACGTGGCCCGGGGCGATTATTTCTGGAACGCAGGGATTTTTGTGGCAACGGCCCAGACCATCTTAAAGGAGATCGAAGGAAACCTTCCGAGCCTCCACCGCGGTTTGTTGAGGCTGCAAAAAGCGGTCGGCATGGCATCCTTTGACCATGTTCTGGAGGAAGTTTACGCAGGTCTGGAGAGCATTTCCTTTGACTACGGCGTGATGGAAAGAACCCGCAACCCCATATTCGTGGTGCCCTGTGACTGCGGCTGGAGCGACGTCGGCTCTTGGCATTCCCTCTACGAGCTGAGGGAGAAGGAAAGAGATGAAAACGACAACCTGACAGAGGGAGAATGCCTTCTCATAGAGTCTAAGAAGAGTTTTGTATCGAGCAGGGGAGGCCGTCTCATCGCCTGTCTCGGCCTTGAAAACTGCCTGGTGGTTGACACGCCGGACGCCTTGCTGGTGGCGGACCTGAGGAAAGCGCAAGAAGTCAGAAAGATCATCGAGGGATTGAAGAAAAGCCGGCGGGAGGATCTTCTGTGAACCGGGTGATCTTCAGGGAGTACGATATTCGAGGGAAGGTCCCGGACGAACTGAATCCGGAGACCGTCCACCGGCTGGGCCTCGCGCTGGGAACCTATTACCAGGATAAGGGTCTCAACAAGATCAGCCTCGGCCGCGATTGCCGGCTGAGTTCTCCATCCATGCGGAACGCCCTGGTGGGCGGGCTGGTCGAATCCGGGGTGAATATCGTGGATATCGGCCTGGTCCCGACACCGCTCCTCTATTTCTCGCTGTTTCATCTGAGCCTGGACGGGGGGGTCCAGATTACGGGGAGCCACAATCCGCCGGAGTTCAATGGGTTCAAGATATGCCTCGGCAAGGCGACCATCCACGGTAGTGAAATACAGAAAGTCAGAAAAATCGCGGAGTCCGGGAGGTTCGCCAAGGGGCGGGGAGAGGTCCGGGAGGAGACCGTCCTCGATCCTTATGCTGCAAAAGCCCTTTCAGCAATCCGTCCGGGCCCTGTGCGAAGAAGGGTCATCTTGGACGCGGGAAACGGAACAGGCGGGCTCGTTGCTCCCCGGCTTTATGAGAAAATGGGCATGGAAGTGGGGGAGCTCTTCTGCGAGCCCGACGGCCGGTTCCCGAATCACCACCCGGATCCGACCGTACCCGAGAATCTCACCCAGCTCAAGAAAGCTGTCGCTGAAAGTTCCGCCGACCTGGGCGTCGCCTTTGACGGGGACGCCGACCGGATCGGCGTCATAGACCGCCATGGAGGGATGATCTGGGGTGATCAACTCCTGATTATTTTCTCCCGTGACCTGCTGGAGACCAGGCCTGGTGCCACCATCATCGGGGAAGTGAAATGCTCGCAGGTTCTCTACGATGATATCGCATCGCGGGGCGGGAAGCCGATCATGTGGAAAGCAGGCCATTCCCTGATCAAGAACAAAATGAAGGAGGAGGGTGCTCTGCTGGCAGGAGAGATGAGCGGGCACCTTTTTTTTGCCGACCGCTATTTCGGCTACGATGACGCCATCTACGCAGGTGCCAGGCTCCTGGAGATACTGTCAAGAGACAGGAAATCCGTGAGAGATCTCCTTTCCGGCATACCTTCGATGGTGAATACCCCGGAGATCCGGATCGATTGCCCGGAGGAGAAGAAATTCCAGGTCGTGACGACCTTGGTTGAGGAATTCAAGAAACGATACCGGGTGATTGACGTAGACGGTGCCAGGGTCCTTTTCGATGATGGCTGGGGCTTGCTCAGGGCATCCAACACGCAGCCGGTCCTGGTGCTTCGATTCGAAGCGAAGGATCAGAAGGGGCTTGATCGAATCCGGAAGGTTTTCATGGAAAGCCTGGATAGAGTCCTTTAGCACCCCGCTAAGGGGTGCGCCCTCTTTCGATCATCTCCCCAGCCAAGGGGGAAGTGAGCTCAAGGGAGAAGGGAGCGAATCTGAGTGCTCGACAGACCGCTGGTCCTGGCAACCAGAAATCAGGGGAAAATAGCGGAATTCAAGGACCTCTTTTCCGGGTTTCAGGTTAACGTAAAAAGCCTGAGCGACTTTGGCCCCATTCCGCCCGTATCCGAAGACGGCAACACCTTCGAGGAGAATGCCTACAAGAAAGCCCACTTCACTGCGAGGGTCCTCGGGTTTCCTGCCCTGGCGGACGACTCGGGGCTTGTGGTGGATGCTCTCAAGGGAGCGCCGGGCATCCGTTCGGCCCGGTTTTGCGGCGAAAACGCCAGGGATGAACAAAATAACTTGAAGTTACTAAAGATGATGGAGGGCGTGACGAACAGGCGGGCTGCTTTCGAATGCGTGATAGTGATCGCTGTGCCGAGAGGCGCCGCTTTGGTGTACGAAGGAAGGTGCGAAGGAGAAATAGCCAACGAGATGAGAGGGGTGAAAGGTTTTGGCTATGACCCGGTTTTTTACTATCCCCCGATGGAGAAAACCTTTGGAGAGATGTCGGGGAAAGAAAAGAACAGGGTGAGTCACAGGGGTAAAGCAATGGCAAGACTTCAGGAGGAATTCGGTAAGGTTTTGGTTTGGATCGAGCAGAGGTTATCCGAAGAGCCTGCCTGAAGCAAGCCACCACCCCGTGGAAAGCCGTTTTTCAACGCCCCAGGGATCAGAACCAGCAGAGTTTGCAGGGAAATGCCGCTATACGTTGACAGGTTCTTTTTGATGCATAATATTGCACTATACAATCGGGTGCATAAATGACCCACAAGGAGGCGATCATGTTTCAAGTCACGGAAAAAGCGAACGAAAAAATCCATGAGTTTTTCAAGGAGCGCAAAGAAGAGGGGATGATCCGAATCTTCATGTCCGAGGGCGGCTGAGCTGGGCCCTCTCTGGGTATGGCTCTGGATGAGCTGAAAGAGGACGATGAAGTGGTGAAAAACGACGGCATCACGTATCTGATCAACAAGAAATTGCTGGAACAAGTAAAGCCCCTGACCGTGGATTTTATCGAGTCAGCTTACGGCTCAGGTTTCTCCATATCCTCCAGCCTGGCCAGAGGCGGAGCCTGCGGGAGCTGCACGACCTGCTAAAGATATCGACGTATCACCCCTGGGGCTTTGACCCGACGTCGCGAAGTTTCAGGGGTGATTCTTTTTCTTGACTGGATGTGCTTCCGATTCGGTAAACGGACCAACGCACATCCGGCTAATCTGCCCGCACAAAACCGGTCCCTCCTTCCTCGATAAGGTATCATTTGAAAACGTCTTCCCCTTGCCCATCTTGCCGGCCGAACGCCATGAGAGGAGAGGCACTCCGCCTTGCCCCTTTACACGTCCGGGGAATTGGAGTATCAATGATTTTGTGGATAAGGGAGTGAACTCTCTCATCCACGAAATCATCTTGAAAGAGGCTCCCGCGTTCCTGCAAAAGCGCAGAACCGTTCCTGGACAGGCGAGAAGAACATGATCAGAGACCGGGTGAAAAAGATACTCCAGGAGCTTCCCGAAGGTGTGGATCTGGTAGGGGCAGCCAAGACCAGGACTCCGGAAGAAATCCTGGAGGCGATTGAAGCGGGCCTGAAGACCGTGGGAGAGAACTATGTGCAGGAGGCGGAGAGGGCCCAGGAGCTCATAGGCCAGAGAGCCAAATGGCACATGATCGGTCATCTTCAGACGAACAAAGCGAAAAAAGCGGTCAAAATTTTTGACATGATCGAGACCATCAGCTCCATGAAGCTCGCCCGGGAGATAGACAAATGCTGTGAAAAAATCGGGAAGGTCATGCCTGTTCTGATTGAGATCAACAGTGGGGAGGAGGAGCAGAAATCGGGAGTCGCGCCCGCTGATGCTGTTTCCCTGGTCAGGGAAATGAGCGGGCTCAAGCACGTCAGAGTCATGGGACTGATGACCATGGGACCTTTTGCCGGGGATCCGGAAGAATCGAGACCCTACTTCAAGAAGACCAAGGCCATTTTCGACACCCTCAGAGGGATGAACATACCCGGGGTGGAGATGAGATATCTCTCCATGGGCATGTCCAACTCTTACAGGATCGCCATCGAAGAGGGGGCGAACATCGTGCGCATCGGAACCAAGTTGTTCGGCGAGAGAACATAGGGCAGGGGCGGCGAGGGGTCCGAATGGGTTACACGGTCAAAGAGGTGAGCCGGCTCCTGGGTAAGGCCATTCACAGCCGCAGGATGATCGAGGACGGAGACCACGTCATGGTCGCCGTGTCTGGAGGTCTCGACAGCTTGTCCCTCCTTTGGCTTTTGCGGGAGAAACAGAGACAGATACCCATCTCCTATACCCTGACTGCCGTTCATGTGGACCTGGGTTTCGGGGCTAACTCAGGGGATCGGATGGAGGCGTTCTTCGCAGAACACGGCTTCGATTATCGGATCATCAAGACCGACATTGGCGAGAGGGCCCACAGCCCCGAGAACGGGGAAAGCCCCTGTTTCTTATGTTCCTGGCTCCGGAGAAAGATCCTCTTCCAGGCTGCGACGGAAATGGGGTGCCGGAAGATCGCTTATGGCCATCATAAAGATGATGTGATTGAAACGTTTTTCCTCAACGTTTTCTACGGCGCCTCCATAAGCACCATGACGCCCGTGCAGGAGTTCTTCCAGGGAGAGCTCTATATCATCAGGCCCCTTTTCATGATCGATGAGGATTGGTTGAAAAGATACGGCAAGGCCATGGGATGGGCCGAGGTTTCTTCAGGGTGCCCGACCGCCGGTCATTCAAAAAGAGGGGAAATCAAAACGATGCTCAGCCGGTTCTACAAGGAAAACAGGAAAGTGAAAGGGAATATCTTCCACGCGCTCCACAGGGTGAGGCCTGACTACCTCCTGTAGAAGGGCGGCACGGTATATTGGCCGGGGCGTAACGTCATCGAGCTCGCCATACGGGATTGACGATGGAAAAACAAGATAGCCCATCTGCGAGGGAAACAGGACACGGGGGCGCGGATAACCAGCCTGAGACCGGTGAGGGACCTGAAGGGCCGGCGAGATCGCCAAGCGAAGGGGCTCCGAGGTCCAGAGGGGTGGCAGAGGAAAACCGCAAGGGCGCAAACAAAGCCATCTGGATACTGGCTTTCCTTATCCTTCTCTTGTGCGCCTTGAGCGTGGTCAACATCACGATCAGCAAGGAGGCCTACGAGAGCACCCAAAAAAACACAGAAGCGATAGCCAAGCTGAACGAGACACTGCGAGAGATCCAGAAGTCTGTGGCCAAACTGGCAGAAACGATCGAAGAGTCCACGGCAACGGAAGAGGAAAGCGAAGGCGGGGCCATCACCCCCACCTGGGATGGCCGGATCTAATCCGGACGGCCGGATGAATGGGTCATCCCTTCCTTTCCCGACCGCTGCCGTCTCATGACAAGCCCCGGGATCGGATCGATCAAACACCCCAGTCTCCCGCCGTTTTGGGGCCAGGGCGATTCAGCTTGACAGGGAATCGTCAGTCCCCTATATTCCCCCCGCTAACGACCCAGCGGTAACCCGCGATTCAAATCCTTCATTTCTTTTTTTCCCATGGCGCTTTTTTTTGACTGAGCAAAATGATGAAAGGAGATCCCTATGCCAAAACGAAGTGACTTGAAGAAGGTGATGATCATCGGATCAGGCCCGATCGTGATCGGTCAGGCGTGCGAGTTCGACTACTCCGGCACACAGGCCTGCAAAGCACTTCGGAAACTGGGGTATGAAATCGTTCTCGTCAATTCCAACCCGGCGACCATCATGACCGACCCGGGCATGGCCGATGCCACCTACATTGAGCCTCTCAACATAAAAGTCATGGAGGAGATCATCGCGAAGGAAAGGCCGGACGCGGTCCTGCCAAACCTCGGGGGCCAATCGGGCTTGAACCTTTCATCCGAGCTGGCCCGGAAGGGAATTCTGCAGAAATACGGCGTCCAGGTGATCGGTGTGGATGTGGATGCCATCGAGAGGGGGGAAGACCGCATCATCTTCAAAGAGACCATGAAGCGCCTCAACATCGAAATGCCCAGAAGCGCCCCGGCCTTCAGCGTGGAGGAGGCGGAGAAAGTGGCCGCAGAACTCGGGTACCCGGTGGTCATACGGCCCGCCTACACCCTGGGAGGCACCGGCGGCGGCCACGTCTACAACGTTGAGGAACTGAGGGTCGTGGCAAACCGCGGGCTTGCAGCAAGCATGGTCGGTCAAATCCTGGTGGAGGAGTCTGTTCTCGGCTGGGAAGAGCTGGAACTGGAGGTTGTCAGGGACGCCAAGAATCAAATGATCACGGTATGCTTTATCGAGAACGTGGATGCCATGGGCGTGCACACGGGTGATTCGTACTGTGTCGCGCCCATGCTGACGATCGCCCCTGAGCTTCAGGGACGACTTCAGAAATATTCCTACGACATCGTTGAGGCGATACAGGTCATCGGCGGCACCAACATCCAGTTCGCCCACGACCCGAAAACGGGGAAGGTCGTGGTGATTGAAATCAACCCCCGGACCTCTCGCTCCTCAGCCCTCGCTTCGAAAGCGACGGGATTCCCCATCGCCCTCATCTCTGCGATGCTTGCCGGCGGCCTCACCCTGGATGAGATTCCCTACTGGAGGGAAGGAACCCTTGAGAAATACACCCCCTGGGGGGACTACGTGGTGGTCAAGTTCGCCCGGTGGGCTTTTGAGAAGTTCGAAGGCGCAGAGGACAGGCTCGGCACCCAGATGAAGGCGGTGGGCGAGGTCATGAGCATCGGGAAAACCTACAAAGAAGCTTTTCAGAAATCGATTCGATCCCTCGAAAGCGGTAGGCACGGTCTCGGGTTTGCCAAGGACTTCAACAAGAGAAGCCTGGAAGAACTCATGGATATGCTGTCCGAGCCTTCGAGCGAACGGCAGTTCATCATGTATGAAGCGCTCCGGAAGGGAGCGAGCGTCGATAGGCTCTACAAGAAGACCTTCATCAAGCCATGGTTCATCGAACAGATGAAGGAACTGGTGGAAGTGGAGGAGGAAATCCTCCGCTTCAAAGGCAAGCCCCTTCCGGGCGAGCTTCTGGCCAGAGCGAAGAAGGACGGCTTTGCGGATCGTTATCTCTCAAAGATCCTGGGCATCCCTGAAAAGGACCTGAGGGAGAAGCGGATGGAGGTCGGAGTCGTTCAAGGGTGGGATGCTGTCCCGGTGAGCGGCGTTGAAAAAGCCGCTTATTACTACTCAACCTATAACGCCCCGGACAAGGTTGAAAGAAGCGAGCGGAAGAAAATCATGGTCCTCGGCGGAGGCCCTAACCGGATCGGGCAGGGGATCGAGTTCGACTACTGCTGTGTCCATGCGGCCTTTGCCATTCGGGACGAGGGATATGAGTCGATCATGGTCAACTGCAATCCGGAAACGGTTTCCACGGACTTCGACACTTCCGACAAGCTCTATTTTGAACCCCTTACGGTAGAGGATGTGTTGAGTATCTATCAAAAGGAAAAGCCGGAAGGAGCGATCGTGCAGTTCGGCGGGCAGACCCCCCTCAACCTTGCCAACGAGCTGGCTGCCGCAGGGGTCAAGATCATCGGGACTCCGCCGGATACCATTGACCTGGCGGAGGATCGGGATCGCTTCCGCCAGATGATGAGGGCCTTCGGGATTCCTCAGCCTGAATCAGGCATGGCGAGCAACCTGGATGAAGCCCTCGATATTGCCAAAGTGATCGGCTATCCCCTCATGGTGCGACCTTCCTATGTTCTGGGGGGAAGGGCGATGGAAGTCATCCATGACCAGGAGATGCTGCGACGCTACGTGGCTGCGGCGGTGGATGTGACCCCTGATCGGCCGATTCTCATTGACAAGTTCCTGGAGAACGCCATCGAAGCGGAAGCGGATGCGATCTCGGACGGCACCGACGCTTTCGTCCCTGCCGTGATGGAGCATATCGAGTTTGCGGGAGTGCATTCCGGCGATTCGGCGTGCGTCATCCCTCCGATCAGTATTCCTCCCAAACACGTGGATACGATTTACGATTACACCCGGAAGATCGCCGTGGAGCTTCACGTGGTCGGGCTGATGAACATCCAGTATGCGATCGCCAACGATGTGGTGTACATCCTGGAAGCGAACCCCCGCGCCTCGAGGACGGTTCCCCTGGTCTCCAAGGTCTGCAACATATCCATGGCACGAATCGCCACCCAGCTCATGCTCGGCAAAAGGATCAAAGACCTCCGGATCCAGCCCAAGAAGATCCCCTATTTCGGCGTCAAGGAAGCGGTGTTTCCTTTCAACATGTTTCCGGAGGTGGACCCGATCCTGGGGCCGGAGATGCGTTCCACGGGTGAGGTGTTGGGGCTGGCCGATTCTTTCGGGCTTGCCTATTACAAAGCAGAGGAAGCAGCGCAGCAGGTTTTGCCCATGGAGGGAACGGTCCTGATCACCGTCTCGGAAGATGACAGGCCGGGCGTTCTTGAAGTGGCGAGGCAGTTCGAGACCCTGGGATTCAAGATCAGAGCGACGGAGGGGACGAACCACTTCCTGTCCCAACACGGGATCAAGTCGGAGCGAATCCTCAAGATCCACGAGGGGCGCCCCAATATCGTGGACAGCATCACGAACGGGGAAATCCACCTCGTCATCAATGCGCCGAGCGGGAGGCTCAGCAAGCACGACGACGCTTACATCCGCAAGTCAGCCATCAAATACAAGCTACCCTACATCACCACCCTGGCCGCAGCCCTTGCCGCGGCCAGGGGCATCAGGGCGGTGCGGCAGGGCCGCGGGAGCGTGAAGTCCGTCCAGGAATACCATGTGGATATAAAGTAAGGCCTCTCGGACCGGCGATCCGGATCATCGAAAAAACGCTCTCATCGGTGGAGGCGGGAGAGGCTTTCGACCCAGGGAACTGATCAAGAACGGCGATCCAGGAGCCCGAGGGCTTTCTCCACCACGCGCTCTGCCGTGAGGCCGAATCGCTCATAGAGGGTCTTGTAAGGCGCAGAGGCGCCGAAATGGTCCAGGCCGACGATCTCACCCTTTTCTCCCACATACCGGTGCCAACCCTGAGGGACTCCCGCCTCGACAGCCACTCGTGCCCTAATTTCGGCCGGCAGGATCCGTGACCGGTAGGATTCGGGTTGCCCGTTGAATAACTCCCAGGAAGGCATGGAAACCACGCGGGGAGCCGCCCCTTTCTCCTGAAGCCGGCTGGCCGCCTCCATGGCAATAGGCACCTCTGACCCGCTCGCGATGAGGATCACGTTCGGCTTGTCTTCTTTCGGGTCGAGAAGAACATAGGCCCCCCGGGAAAATCCTTCGGAAGCTGAAACACCTTTGCGCTCGAGGGTTGGCACCCCTTGACGGGTCAAGACGATGGCAACGGGGCCGTTTTTTTTCCTCAAGGCGAATCGCCATGCTTCGGCCGTCTCGATCGCGTCGCAGGGCCGCAGGACGGTCATGTTGGGTATGGCCCTCAGGGCGGCGAGCTGCTCGATCGGTTGATGGGTCGGCCCGTCTTCACCGAGACCGATGCTGTCGTGGGTGAAAACATAGATGACCTTCAGGTTCATCAGCGCGGCCAGCCGGATGGAAGGTCTCATGTAGTCGGAGAAAATCAGGAACGTTCCCCCATAAGGAATCAGGCCTCCGTGCAGGGCCATGCCGTTGAGGATTCCGGCCATGCCGTGTTCCCGGACGCCGAAGCGAAGGTTTCGCTCACCGTAGTGGCCTGCCTGCAAATCTTCCTCCCCCTTGATCAGGGTCTGGTTGGAAGGGGCGAGATCGGCCGATCCGCCGATGAGGTTGTGGACCCGTTTGGCGATGGCGTTCAGAACCGCTCCTGATGCGGCTCTGGTGGCCAAGCCTTTCTGATCCGCGGAAAACGGAGGGATCTCTTTGTCCCAGCCTTCCGGGAGATCACCGTTCATGCAGCGATGCCAGTCTTTGGCCAGATCCGGATGGGCCTTTTCGTAGGAGCGGAATAATTCCTGCCACCGGACCTCTTTCCCCTTCCCCTTCTCAACAGCTTTCCGGAAATGGTCAAGGGCTTTTTCGGGAACGAGGAACTGCGGCTCCATGGGCCATCCCAAGCTTTTCTTGGTCAGCTTGATCTCCTCCTCTCCCAGGGGTTCCCCATGGGCGGATGCTTTGCCCTGCTTGTTGGGGCTGCCGAACCCGATGTGCGTTCTTACGGCAATCAGGGAGGGCCGGCCTGTCTCTTTTTGGGCAGCGGAGAGGGCCTCTTCGATCGCTTTCAGGTCGTTTCCGTCGTCAACCTGCTGAACGTGCCAGCCGTATGCCTGAAATCTCGCCGCCCGGTCCTCGGTGAAGGTGAGATCCGTGCTTCCTTCGATGGAGACATGGTTGTCATCGTAGAAATAGATGAGTTTGCCGAGCCTCAGATGACCGGCGAGAGAGGCTGCCTCGTGGGAAATGCCCTCCATCAGGTCTCCATCGCTGACGATGCCGTAGGTGTAGTGGTTCACGATCTCAAAACCGGGGCGGTTGAACTTTGAAGCCAAATGTTGCTCAGCAAGGGCCATGCCCACACCGTTGGAGAAACCCTGGCCCAGGGGACCGGTGGTCGTTTCCACACCCGGTGTGTGGCCGTATTCCGGATGCCCCGGCGTTTTGCTGTGCCACTGCCGGAAGTTCTTGAGCTCTTCCAGGGGAAGGTCATAGCCCGTGAGGTGGAGAAGGCTGTAGAGCAGCATGGAGCCGTGCCCGGCGGAGAGGACGAAGCGATCCCGGTCAGGCCACTTCGGGTTGGCGGGATTGTGCTTCATGAAGCGGGTCCACAGAACGTAGGCCATGGGTGCAGCGCCCATGGGCATGCCCGGGTGCCCTGATTTGGCTTTTTCAACGCACTCCGCAGAGAGGATTCGAATCGTGTTGATACAGAGATTGTCCAATTCCATTGTCCGTCACCTTCCCTGTTTTTCGTTCACGAAGATTACCGACTTCTAACCCCATTTCGCAGGTGAGTCAAGTTGTTATCAAAACCGCCCGCCCCCAAGATTCGTATCGAAGACGGACAACATTGCCGGCCAGAATCATTTTTTTCGCGTGGGCGTGGTGGGATTTGTATTCTGGCAGGTCGTTGAAAAAGCCCCTGCTCGCAGCAGCCTGTTAGAAATGCAAGGTGAAATCGCCGCAACAGGAGGGGTTCTCGATCAGGGCGCATTTCGTGACCTTGGGGCGGACGTCGAATTCTATTCCCAGGCTCTCAATCCAGCATTCAATCCTGTAAATAACGCCGCATTCATATTGATCGATGACCCCGATTCTTTTCATCCCCTTGAAGGCAAAGCACTCTTTTCCGGCGAACTCCCAATGCATCACGTTTTCTCTCGGGAAGCTCATCCTGACATTCATGAAATCAGGGATGAACAGTTGAGATGCCCTGGAAAAGAAGTCCTTGAAGTCGAGGAAAGTCTCGATGCGTTCTTCCTCCATTCCGAAGAACGCCTTCATTCTCTTGATCTCCAGGGGAGCCAGCGACCGTATCGCCGCCTTGTTTATCCTGTTCGTCACCTCGACGCCGACTTCCTGCAAGGAGTGGAAGAACCACATGCCGTCGTGGGTCATCCAGCACCTGTTCAGGAGGTCAATGATCTTCTTTTTCTCAAGGGATTTCATTTCCAGCCTCCCTTGGCCCGGTTTCGTTGCTGGCGCGGCAAAGGTCGAACTCGTAAAGTACGGACAAGGGACCCGCGATGGCCCCTGTCTCGTAGGTCACAAAACAGACCTTGTTTACCATCAGCGGATCCGTTGGTTCAGGGACGAAGGAACAGAGAATTTCTGCCACATCCCTGGTGGGAAATTCCGAGGCGTAAAGGCCGACCGTGAGGTGCGGGACGTATGGCTCACTGCCATCATCCCTGTTGCCCTGACTCAACAGGGCCCTCAGTTCCGGCAGGACCCCCTTGCTGTCGCCGATTTCAAAGTAGGGGGCTGAAAGAAAGCTGCTGAGGCGGCCCAGGCTCAGAGAGAAGGGGGGCGGGGAGGCTTTTTTGAGCCTTTCAACCGGCCCCTCCAAAGAGCGTTGCGAAAACCCCGGCCCGGTCACGAAACCGAAGGTATGAACGGTGATGTGGGGGAACCGCTCGTACTCGGGCAAAAGGAATTCCCGGAGATGGGCCGAGGCTGCATGGACATTCCTCACCCATGAGGCATCCGAGACCTCGATAGCCCAGAGGCCGTAACGAGCCCTTCCCTGATGCCAATCGGAGAAGTCGCCATGCCGATTGGCGATCGTCCGGTGGGATGCAAGAAAGGACCCAAGATGCTCCGGCTGGAATGGACCGTTTCGCCGTCTCATGGCCGCCTTGACAGTACAGGGAACTTTCAAAAAATTAGCAGAGATAAGAGCGCAAATCAACAAGGCATTCGCCTTCGCTTCCTAACCGGGAGCAAAGCACACTATTTCCCCACGGGGAGAGTGAGGACCGGCACAAGACCCTCGGCTTTGCCGGCCTGGAGCGAAAAAATCTGTGACAGCATCGCAAATGTGGACTTTGAATCAAGGTCCGAATCGTCGATGTAGAACCAATGTTGGCGGTAGCGTACCGCAAGGGATGCTTCTTCAGGTCTTGAGGATTCAGACCTTATCCTGAAGACACCCCCAAGCAATATCTTCCAATCAAATGGGTCTTCGGTCTCAGTAAGTGTTACCTTCACCCTTCCTCTTTCTATATCCGAAGCGGGCGCTTCAACTGCCTGTGAAAGGTAGTACATGATACCAAGGAGGGAACGGGTGCCTATCCTGATGGACTCCCCTGCTTTGGGCTGGATATCCTGGACCTGTGCATAGACAATCGGGAAAATGCTCCTGGATAAATCAAGGCTGAGGATCTCTTTTAACTCCACCGCCGGAGGAAGATTTGAAGCTTTGGGGTCAATCCGCAGGATGAGTTTTGGACGGGCAGTGTCTTCCGGCTGAGATTCATAACCCATATCGACAAGACCTCTTCTTTCAAGCTCATGGAGGGTCTCGACGACGGTGAGAAAATCTCTGTATTCAGGCGCTCGCCCCGGGGTAGGCCCACTTGCTCGGGGTGCGTTCTTGACATTATTCATGCTCTGTACACCCAACAGAAAGACGCGCCTTATGTTCCACCCTGACTGGTAGAGAAGCGTCAGTTTTTCAAGGGTTAGAGGGGTTAACAGGCGCTGAATGAACGCGTCTCCCTGCAAGGGAGTGTAGGTAAGGGTCGGTTGTGTTGCATACCCTGCACCCGCTCCAACTGTGAAGAGGTCTGTATTATCCTTTGCCCGCTCAAGCTCTGCTCCGGCTTGGACTGTGGCCTCTAATCTCGATTGAGAAGAAATACTGCTCAGCTCGATAAAAGCGGGAGTATCCCGATACCTCAGCCGCACAAGATTGAGGAGCAACTGCTCGTCGTTGGTTTGCTGAAAGGCTGAATTGAGGTGTATCCTCTCTCCCTTCATTGCCCGTGCACCGAGCGAGCTGC